>JASFVM010000084.1:0-9276 GCA_050049835.1 Gammaproteobacteria bacterium | reverse complement strand
CATCGATCAGGTCGTGGGCTCATCATGGGTAAACGATTCAAATAAAATATCAGCCATGCTGACAAGGCTAATGTCGTACTTGTCTAAGAAAAGGCCAGACGAAAGACCAACGACGACCGACTAATGACCAATCAGCTATTGACGCAACATACTGATACACGTAGACTTCACGCCCGATATAGACAGGGGTGGCGAAGCTCTGTTTATGCACTGCGTCCCCTTCGTCTAGAGGCCCAGGACACCGGGTTTTCATCCCGGCAACAGGGGTTCGACTCCCCTAGGGGACGCCATTATTTTAAAGGCTGGATACCGTCCGGCCTTTTTCGTGTCTGTGACAGACAGTGTGGCTATGGATAACAGCATGATCTGTCGGTAAAATCACAGCCACGTTCAGTACCCTGTAACGGGAGCTTTGGCAGGACCCTGCCATTTCTCCCGTTTCTTGTATCTATTGGAGTGTGACTTGACCAAAGCTTTGTTAGCGCTGGAAGATGGCAGCTTGTTTGAAGGCAAGTCAATTGGTATTTCCGGCGAAACAACAGGCGAAGTGGTATTCAACACGGCCATCACCGGCTACCAGGAAATTCTTACCGATCCGTCCTACTCCCATCAGATTGTTACCCTGACATATCCACACATCGGCAACGTAGGCACCAATGCCGGCGATGCTGAATCGGACAGCGTTTATGCCAGCGGCCTGGTGATTCGCGAAGCTTCACCCTTGATGAGCAACTGGCGCGGCGAGCTGAGCCTGCAGGACTACCTGCTCGAAAACAAGGTGGTGGCGATAGCGGATATCGACACCCGCAAACTGACACGCCTGCTGCGCGACAAGGGTGCGATGAACGGTTGCATTATGGCCGGCGATGTTGATGCGGATGCCGCACTGCAGAAGGCGCGGGCATTCGGCGGGCTAAAGGGGCTCGATCTGGCGCAGGTGGTGACTGTAGAGCAGGGTTACAGCTGGAACCGGAGTGTGTGGGATCTGGACAGCAACCAGCCGGCTGAGATCGACACCGCTTCACGCAAACACCATGTTGTCGCCTATGACTACGGCGTCAAGCACAACATACTGCGTATGCTGGTCGAACGCGGCTGCAAGGTGTCAGTGGTACCGGCAAAAACGCCGGCGAGCGAGGTCATGGCGATGAAGCCTGACGGCGTGTTTCTTTCCAACGGCCCGGGTGATCCGGAGCCCTGTGATTATGCAATTACCGCAATCCGGGAAATACTCGAAACCGAGACCCCTGTATTCGGTATCTGCCTCGGTCACCAGCTACTGGCGCTGGCCTGTGGCGCCAGGACCGAGAAAATGAAATTCGGCCATCATGGCGCCAACCACCCGGTACAGGATCTGTCCAGTGGCCAGGTCATGATAACCAGCCAGAACCATGGCTTTGCGGTGGATGAAGCCAGCCTCCCGGACAACATGAAAGCGACTCATCGTTCACTGTTTGACGGCTCCCTGCAGGGCATCCATCGCACCGACAAACCGGCATTCGGCTTCCAGGGACATCCTGAAGCCAGTCCAGGACCGCACGATATAGCGCCGGTGTTCGACCATTTTATCGAGTTGATGGGAAATAATTAGCCGCGAATAACGCAAAGTACGCAAAAGTTTGAATGTAAAACAAGGGAAGGTTTTATGGATGTGCGCAAGCGACTGAGTGATCGTGTTATAGGATGTGCTCAAAGAGTGAGTAATGAGCTTGGAACTGGATTTCTGGAAAGCGTATATGAAAAGGCGCTGGCTCTTGAGCTGGAAGAATGGAATATTCCTTTTCAAAGACAGTGCCAGCTTGATGTCTACTACAAGAAAAAGTTAGTTGGTCAATATCAGGCTGATATTGTGGTTGAGGGTAAGTTAATTGTTGAGTTAAAAGCTGTTCCCTCATTTAATGCTGCTCACAAGGCTCAGGTAATTAATTATCTTCGTGCTAGTGGAATGAGTGTCGGTTTATTATTGAATTTTGGTATGCCGCGACTAGGTATTCAGAGGATAGTCTGGAATTATAATGAAAACGACTGTATTTAATTCAGTATCTTACGTTTGCGCTCTTTGCGTTTTTTGCGGCGAAAATACCCTGTTGAACACAAATTCGCTGGCTGGTGATATTTGATTTATGCCTAAAAGAACTGACATAAACAGCATTCTGATCATCGGTGCCGGTCCTATCGTGATCGGGCAGGCCTGTGAGTTTGACTATTCAGGTGCTCAGGCGTGTCGTGCGCTGAAAGAAGAAGGCTACCGGGTCATCCTGGTGAACTCGAATCCGGCTACCATCATGACTGATCCGGCGATGGCGGATGCGACCTACATCGAACCGATCACGTGGAAAACCGTGGCGCGCATTATCGAGCAGGAGAAGCCGGATGTACTGTTGCCGACCATGGGTGGCCAGACGGCTCTGAACTGCGCCCTTGATCTTGATCGTCACGGTGTGCTGGAAAAATACGGCGTGGAAATGATCGGCGCCAAGAAAGAGTCGATCGATATGGCCGAAGATCGTGAGCTGTTCAAAAAGGCGATGGAGGAAATTGGCCTGGATATGCCGCGTGCGGCTATCGCCCACAGCATGGAAGAGGCCTACCAGGTGCAGGCGCAGGTCGGCTTCCCCACCATTATCCGGCCATCGTTTACCATGGGCGGCAGCGGTGGCGGCATTGCCTATAACCGCGAGGAATTCGAAGAGATCTGCCAGCGTGGCCTGGATCTGTCGCCGGTCAATGAATTGCTGATCGAGGAATCCATCCTCGGCTGGAAAGAATACGAAATGGAAGTAGTGCGTGACTGCAACGACAACTGCATCATCATCTGCTCGATCGAGAATTTCGATCCGATGGGTATTCACACCGGCGACTCCATCACGGTGGCGCCGTCGCAAACACTGACGGACAAGGAATACCAGCGCATGCGCGATGCCTCGATCGCGGTGCTGCGCAAGATCGGTGTCGATACCGGCGGCTCCAATGTCCAGTTCTCGGTCAATCCGGAAGATGGCCGCATGACCATCATCGAAATGAATCCACGTGTATCGCGCTCATCGGCACTGGCTTCGAAGGCAACCGGATTCCCGATTGCCAAGGTCGCGGCAAAGCTGGCGATCGGCTATACGCTGGATGAACTGCAGAATGAAATCACCGGTGGCGCCACCCCGGCGTCATTCGAGCCGACCATCGATTACGTCGTCACCAAGATTCCGCGCTTTACGTTTGAAAAATTCCCGCAGGCAGAAAACCGCCTGACCACGCAGATGAAATCCGTTGGCGAGGTGATGGCCATTGGCCGCACTTTCCAGGAATCATTGCAGAAAGCGCTGCGCGGGCTCGAAGTCGATATCGACGGTCTGGCCGAAATCGTTGATCCTGAACTGTCCGACGATGAAACCGAGTCGCTGCTGAACAAGGAACTGAGTTTGCCCGGCGCGGATCGTTTACTCTATCTCGGCGATGCATTCAGGAAGGGTATGTCGCTGGACAGGGCGTTTGATCTGACCAAAATCGACCCCTGGTTTCTGATCCAGGTGCAGGAGCTGATCCACATCGAGCAATCACTGCTCGGCCGGGAACTGGATACGCTTGATTATGCAAGCATGCGTGAACTCAAACGCAAGGGCTTTTCCGACAGTCGTCTGGCCTACTGCCTCGACTGTGGCGAGCATGAAGTGCGCCAGCATCGCCAGGCGCTCGGTATTCGGCCCGTCTACAAGCGTGTCGATACCTGTGCCGCTGAATTTGCTACATCGACGGCTTACATGTACTCAACCTACGAAGACGAGTGTGAAGTCGAACACAGCGAGCGGGAAAAGATTGTTGTCCTGGGCGGTGGCCCCAACCGGATCGGTCAGGGTATCGAGTTCGATTATTGCTGCGTGCATGCGGCACTGGCAATGCGTGAAGATGGCTACGAGACCATCATGATCAATTGCAATCCGGAAACGGTATCCACCGACTACGATACGTCTGATCGCCTCTATTTCGAGCCCCTGACGCTCGAGGATGTGCTGGAAGTGCTGGACAAGGAGAACCCGAAAGGCGTTATCGTGCAGTACGGTGGTCAGACACCGCTGAAACTGGCGCGTGAACTTGAAGCTGCGGGCGCACCGATTATCGGCACCACACCCGACTGTATCGATCTTGCCGAGGACCGCGAGCGCTTCCAGCAGCTGATCAACGAACTCGGCCTGAAGCAACCGCCGAACCGCCTCGCACGGGCGCCGGAACAGGCGGTGCAGCTGGCGGAGGAGATCGGTTATCCACTGGTCGTCAGGCCCTCCTACGTACTGGGCGGACGTGCGATGGAAATCGTTTACAACGAAAGCGATCTGAAGATCTACATGCGCGATGCGGTACGGGTATCCAACGATGCACCGGTGTTGCTGGACCGCTTTCTCGATGATGCCGTTGAAGTCGATGTCGATGCCATTTGTGATGGCAGGCAGGTATTGATCGGCAGCATCATGGAACACATCGAGCAGGCCGGTGTACATTCGGGGGATTCGGCCTGTTCATTGCCGCCGTATTCGCTGTCTGCAGATATACAGGATCGTCTGCGCGAACAGACGCGCAAGCTTGCCTTGAAGCTTGATGTGATTGGTTTGATGAATATCCAGTTCGCGATACAGGGCGATGATATCTATGTGCTGGAAGTCAATCCGCGCGCATCACGCACGGTACCGTTTGTGTCCAAGGCAACCGGCATTGCGCTTGCCAAGGTGGCGGCACGCTGCATGGCAGGTGTGTCGCTGGCAGACCAGGGTGTTACCAGGGAAGTGGTGCCGCGCAACTATTCGGTCAAGGAATCGGTGTTCCCGTTCGTGAAGTTCCCCGGTGTCGATCCGTTGCTCGGACCTGAAATGAAATCCACCGGTGAAGTCATGGGTATCGGCTCAAGCTTCGGCATCGCCTTTGCCAAGGCGCAGCTCGCCGCCGGTGTCGAGCTGCCGACAAAAGGCCGCGTCTTCCTCAGTGTCAAGGAACGTGATCGCGGGCATGCCGTTGAGCTGGGCCGCGAGCTGGTTGAACACGGTTTCGAAATTGTTTCAACACGAGGTACAGGTATCGCCTTGCAACAGGCCGGCATCGCATGCAAGCTGGTCAACAAGGTATATGAAGGTCGTCCGCATATTGTTGACATGATCAAGAATAATGAGATCGACCTCATTATCAATACAACCGAAGGCAGGCAATCCATTGCAGATTCCTATACCATTCGCGCATCGGCGCTGCAGCAAAAGGTGAGCTATACAACGACTATCGCAGGCGCGCATGCCACTGTACTTGCGCTGGACAAGCTCGATAATGATGTTGTCATTCGTCTGCAGGATCTGCACGCAAAAATCAAACAAGGGGAGGCGGCATGAGCAAGGTACCTATTACTGTTAATGGTGCGGAAAAGCTGAAAAACGAACTGCACAGGCTAAAAACCATTGATCGCCCCAGGGTTATCGAAGCCATCGCCGAAGCCAGGGCACATGGCGACTTGAAAGAGAATGCCGAATATCACGCGGCACGTGAACAGCAGGGCTTTATCGAGGGGCGGATCAAGGACATCGAAGCCAAGCTCAGTAATGCCACGGTTATTGATGTGACGCAACTGGAGCATAACGGCAAGGTCGTCTTCGGTGTCACCGTCGATGTTGCCGATGAAGAAAGCGGAAAAGAGCTGACATACAAGATCGTTGGTGATGACGAAGCTGACATCAAGAACAATATGATTTCTATCAGCTCGCCGATTGCCAGGGCATTGATCGGTAAGGAAGAAGGCGATATTGCCGAAGTTAATACACCCGGCGGCATCCGCGAACTGGAAATTGTCGAGGTCAGGTATATCTGATGGGTTAAGCTGCCGGCAGGGCAATGACCGGCTTTTTCAGGTTGGGGCGATACAGGGAGATGGTTTTGCCGATCGTCTGTATCCTGTCCGCCTCGCTGCGTGCGCAGATCTCATCAATCATTTTCGCGCGTTCTTCCCTGTCGTCGACCGATAGCTTGATCTTCACCAGCTCATGGTGGTTCAATGCAATATCAAGTTCATGCAGAACCTCGTTCGTCAGTCCTTTTTGTCCCAGCATTACCACCGGTTTCAGGTCGTGACACAGGCTGCGCAGGAACTTGATCTGGTTTTTGCTCAGCGGCATACAATGAATACCCAATTCAAATAAAGGCGGACTATATCATGTCTCGCAGTAAAAGCAGCTCACGCTGGCTCAAGGAGCACTTCGATGATGAGTTCGTGTTGCGTGCTCAAAAAGAAGGCTACCGTTCCCGCGCCATCTACAAGCTGATCGAAATTCAACAAAAGGATCATATACTGAAACCGGGCATGACCGTTATCGATCTCGGTGCCGCACCCGGCGGCTGGTCTGAATATGCGGTAAAGAAAATCGGCAGCAGGGGCAGGATGATTGCGCTCGATATTCTGCCCATGGAGCCCATAGAGGGCGTGGAGATCATCGAGGGTGATTTCAGGGATGATGCCGTTCTGGAGCAGTTGCTCGAAGTGATGGGCGGAGCCCGGGCAGACCTTGTTATTTCCGATATGGCCCCCAATATCAGTGGTATGGAAGTGGTTGATATTCCACGTTCCTATTATCTTGCCGAACTGGCGCTGGATCTGGCGCGGCAGGTGCTCAAACCCGGCGGGGGACTGCTGGTCAAGCTGTTCCAGGGTGAAGGTTTCGATGCTTACCAGAAAGAACTGAAACTGAGCTTCAGTCGGATTGTGATGCGAAAACCAAAGGCATCGAGAGCGAGAAGCCGTGAAATCTATGCGCTCGCCACGAATTATAAACCCTAGATTGACAAGGGATTATGTTCATTCAAAGTAGCAACAGTAGTTGAACTATAGTAATGTTGAAACGGTCTTTAATGAAACAATTGATGAAACAGACACCTGGAGTGGAAACTTGAACGACGTCGCAAAAAATATTCTTCTGTGGGCAGTGATTGCAGTCATCCTGCTCTCTGTCTTCAGTAATTTCAGTAAACCGACCGGATCACAGGCGCCGCTGTCGTATTCCACGTTCATCCAGATGGTGAAATCAGGTGAAGTGGCCCAGGTGACTATCGACGGTCGTGACATCAAGGGCAAGCTGGGTAACGGCAATATGTTTACCACTTACAGCCCGGAAACCGATAACCGCGCGCTGGTGGGCGACCTTCTCGAACATGGCGTTGATATCAAGGGCGTTCCCCCGGAAAGCCAGTCGGTGCTGATGCAGATCTTCATTTCATGGTTCCCGTTCCTGTTGCTGATCGGTATCTGGATATTCTTCATGCGCCAGATGCAGGGCGGTGCCGGTGGTCGAGGCGCTATGTCCTTTGGCAAAAGCAAGGCACGCATGCTGGGCGAAGACCAGGTAAATGTAACATTCGATGACGTTGCCGGTGCCGATGAGGCCAAGGCAGAGGTCTCCGAACTGGTCGATTTTCTGCGAGATCCCGGCAAATTCCAGAAACTGGGCGGCCGCATCCCCAGCGGTATACTGATGGTCGGTTCACCGGGTACCGGCAAGACCCTGCTGGCAAAAGCCATCGCCGGTGAAGCCAAGGTTCCGTTTTTCACCATATCGGGTTCTGATTTCGTTGAAATGTTCGTCGGCGTCGGCGCCTCACGTGTGCGCGACATGTTCGAGACCGCCAAAAAACATGCACCCTGCATTATTTTCATCGACGAGATCGATGCGGTTGGCCGTCATCGCGGCGCCGGCCTCGGTGGCGGGCACGATGAGCGCGAGCAGACATTGAACCAGTTACTGGTTGAAATGGACGGCTTTGAAGGCAACGAAGGCGTCATTGTGATGGCAGCAACCAACCGCCCCGACGTGCTCGATCCGGCATTGCTGCGCCCCGGTCGTTTCGACCGCCAGGTCGTGGTTCCGCTGCCGGATATTCGTGGCCGTGAACAGATCCTGAAAGTCCATATGCGTAAAGTGCCCAGCGACTCGAAGGTTGACGCTTCGATCATTGCGCGTGGTACGCCCGGCTTCTCCGGTGCCGATCTCGCCAACCTGGTGAACGAGGCCGCTTTGTTTGCCGCGCGCGAAAACAGCAAGCTGGTCAATATGTCACATTTCGAGCGTGCCAAGGACAAGATCATGATGGGCGCAGAGCGCCGTTCGATGGTCATGTCCGAAGAAGACAAGAAGCTGACCGCTTATCATGAAGCCGGGCATGCTATTGTCGGTCGCCTGGTGCCCGAACATGATCCGGTATACAAGGTCAGCATTATCCCGCGCGGACGGGCACTGGGTGTCACCATGTTTCTGCCGGAAGATGATCGCTACAGCTTTAAGAAGAAACAGCTGGAAAGCCAGATTTCCAGCCTGTTCGGCGGCCGTATTGCCGAAGAGCTGATTTTCGGTGTTGACAGTGTTACCACCGGTGCATCCAATGATATTGAACGCGCCACGGAAATTGCCCGCAACATGGTAACCAAATGGGGACTTTCGGATCGCCTCGGTCCGTTGTCCTATTCCGAAGATGAAGGTGAGGTATTCCTTGGTCGTTCGGTCACCCAGCATAAAAACCTGGGCGATGATACCGCCCGTATTATCGACGAGGAAGTGCGCAACTTTATTGAGCGCAATTACGAGCGCGCTGAAACACTCCTCAAGGAAAACATCAACATACTGCACATGATGGCTGATGCATTGATGAAATATGAAACCATCGATACTACCCAGATCGATGCCCTGATGGAAGGCAAGGTGCCGCCACCACCGGAAGACTGGACCGATACCTCCGATACCGAGCCAAAGGATTCGAGCGGTGGCACGGGCGCGAAAGAACCCAAGGCAGATGGTCCCATCGGCGGACCGGCAAGCCAGCACTAAACCAGAAGCCGCGCACCGCGCGGCTTTTTTTGCACCTTGAAAAACGCAATTGAACGCAAAGACGCCGAGACGCGAAGGGCGCAAAGATTGTTAATTATTTCAGAGATAACAACATTCACCCCGTTGTGGCTAACCGTATAAATATTGGAATGCAAAGGTGAATTAGCCGCAAATAACGCAAACAACGCAAACTACGCGAATGGTTTATGATTAAAAAATATTTTGCGATCTTTGCGTTTTTCGCGGCAAGACATCGGCCTTATTTGGTTTTAATCACTTTCCATGAACAAGCACCTTTCTATCGGTAAAAAACAGTTCGATCTGTCGCGTGCGATCGTGATGGGCATTCTCAATGTCACGCCGGACTCCTTTTCAGATGGTGGCCGGTTTGATCGCGTTGAGCTGGCTGTCGAACACGCATTCAGGATGCAGCAGGAAG
>JASFVM010000083.1:0-9290 GCA_050049835.1 Gammaproteobacteria bacterium | reverse complement strand
AAGGTCTTTCAGCAGCCAGTGGCTTGCCCTTTTCGCTGGCTGAGTCAGGCAGAAGCGGCGAATCTACTCAGCAGCATCAACAGGTGCTTCTGGCTTATCACCACTGGTTTTGCGGGCCTTGGAGGCAACGCTGAATGCGTACCAGAGAAGGGAGCTGGCAGACACCATCACCTGGCCCCTGAGCGCCTGGGTAATGGCCAGTACAACCAGCATGAATACTGTAAGTGTTCGCAAGTCAGTGTTCATGCCTTTAAGTGTGCCATCCACCTGATCAATACCCTTGTTGAGGACCATGATTCCGGTATATGCCGGTTTCCGGGGTGGCGTCGAAAAATCCAGGGACAGTTTGTCTGTCAGTTGGGACTCGATGACAGACCATTTCGCTGTTTCATGTTCAATGATAATGCTGCCTGTGGCGACTCGTGGGACGGCCTGATCCACGCCGGGAACCTGTGCTATGTGTTCTGCAATTTCGCTGATAGTTGTTTTATCGGAGATATCATCACTGCATCGGATGCGCGTACGTCCGTCTGTGGTGTGGGCAATGTAGAATGTGCAGGTCATTTGTTGACGAAGTTTCTGACGTTGGCGCTGCTGCTGGTCTGTTCAGCTTCCGCGGCAGATGTGTCTTCCACGTCGGCTTCAGTATCGGTTGCTTGATTTACTTCAGTATCAACACGTTCGGCTCGCAGTTCAGCCTCTGTTTCAGCGACCAGGTCCTCTACCATTTCGACGGTTTCAGCAAAAACCTCTCTCCCTTTCTCTGCAGCGCGGAGCCCGGTTTTCAGGGCTGTGCGGGCAGCGGGTTTCAATACAGGGGCCAGGGTTGTCACAGCCACAGGTACCAGGATTGCAACACCGATGCCTATTGCAAGACCCTTGGTGAAATTATCGAAACGAGGCATAACTTCTTACCTGAATGTAATTTAAAAGGCTATTATAATATATTTAATAAAAGATCAACGGTTATAATGTCGCGCGATCAAGGTAATCACAAGTCATTGTTATATCCCATAATTTAAAGTATATAGAAATACTAATATGGTTGCCCGATAGGCGGTCGGAGAATTTAATACAAGCGGTTGCTCATGATGGCAGACTTTGTTGATACAAATAGTAAAACTTCAGTGCTGGATTCTCTGCTTATCGGAATAGACGCTGAAGATCTGAATGCTCTGCGCCGTGCCCACTTTACGCTGGAGCATCCGAGTCTGGCTGCGCGTCTGTCAAGCGTGGTTGGCACACCCATTGATATGGCAATCCACCTGCTGCCAAAAACTTGGTACAAACAGATCCACCAGGCTGCAGAACGTGCAATCACAAAAGCGCTTGAAACAGCTGTTTCATCCATGCGTCGTGACAGGCAAACGGGCGCCCGTGAAATGTATTACAAGGCACTGATTGCCGGTTCCGGCGGTGCCGGCGGACTGTTTGGATTGCCGGGCATCCTGCTTGAGCTGCCCGTGAGTACGACACTCATGTTGCGCAGCATCGCGGAAATTGCGCGTGATGAGGGCGAGGACATTCATTCGTTTGATACACAATTGTCATGTATCGAGGTATTTGCACTGGGTGGAACGGCGGAAAGTGATGATGCTGCCGAGACGGGTTATTATGGTATACGCCTGGCTTTATCGAGCTACATGTCATCGGCAATCTCCCAGGTGGCGCAGCAAGGCTTCAAGGCAGACACAGCGCCAGCGGTTTTGCAGCTGGTTAAGTCGGTTGCCAACAGGTTCGGCATTGTACTATCAGAGCGCGCTGCAACACAGCTCGTACCGGTCGTTGGTGCCATAGGTGCAGCAAGTGTGAATACCATTTTCATGCATCATTTTCAGAGTATGGCGCGTGCCCACTTCGTTGTACGCCGTCTGGAGCGAAAGTATGGTAAGGCTTTTGTGCGTGAGAACTATGAATCTTTTTGACAAGGAAACCTAGCCCAGATGCTCATCCAGGTAGCTGGTCACGGTTTTCTCGATTGCGCCTTTTAATGGCGTGAGAACCATGCCGAGTTTGATTTCGATATCGACTTCGGTTTCACTGATATCTATGTGGCCGCTGGCGCCTTTACGTTTGAATACAAGTCGATCACCTTCCCATTGGTAATCTGCAGATAACTCTTTGCTCAGCTTGTCGGCAAGATTCTGTACTTCCTGTTTGACCGTTTCATGATCAACAGCGTGTGCTTTCTTAATGTGAATTGTCGCCATAGCTTGTCTCTTTAATAGATATGCGTTGTGTTTTGATAGATTAAAATGTCCAGAAGTGGTTTACAACTATTCAAGCGTTTTCAGGAATATCGCAGCGAGAAACCCGAGCAGGGTTGAAAAGCCGATAATCGAACCGCCTTTGAAATAGGCTTCTGGCAGCATCGTTTGTGCAATCATGGTCAGCATCGCGCCAGCAGCAATACCTTCCACCAGGGCAAACAGGAAAGGTGGTGCGCCGGTAAAAAAGACGTTACCAATGGCCGCGCCGAAACCGGTCACAACCATGAGTGAAGTCCACATTAGCAGGATTTTTCTAAACGGATAGCCGTGCTGTCTCATGCCAACCGAGCTTGATAAGGCTTCCGGATAGTTGGAAAGAAACAGGCCACCGATCAATGAATAGCTGATCTGTGCCTGCACCAGGCTGGCCCCGATGACGAGTGACTCCGGTATGCCATCAAGCAGGATACCCAGCCAGATTGCAAGCGGTGCACCTCTGTGGGCCGACAGTTCGAATGACATCTCGCATATTGCCGGCAGTGGTGAGTTCGAATCGATCGCATTGCCGGTTTTGCTTCGCCAGCGCTCGATAAGATCAGTATCGACATGTTGTGTGTATTGCAGGTATTCGCCAACATGCTTGTTGTTGATATATTGCTTGAGTTTTGTCGTCAGCACCGGTGTTTCGGCCAGCAGCTCATCAAAATCAGATTTGCGCAGGACCCAGACTTCCGTGTCTTCGGTAGTGACGGCTGATAATGCATGTCGACTGCCGGTCAGGAAGGCATGGCCCCCAAATGCAGTAGCGGGGCCCAGAGTTTCCGTCGCGCCGAGGTGTAATGATGGATTGATCAGCGAAATCTCGCCTTTGGCAATGAAATACATGCGATTGGAAATGTCGCCCTTGTGAAACAATGTTTGCCCTCTGGGGAAACGCTTGTAAATCAGATGGCTGGCAATTTCCTGCAGTTCATCCTGGGTCAAATGTGAGAACAGATCGAAGCGTTTGATATCACCGGCAATGTCAAGAAACTCGTCATCGTTTCTTTCGAGGGTGACAGCTTCGGAGAAAACACCGCGGTTAAGCAGTGCCTTGACGGATTTGTCTGACCAGGCCTTGATTGCTGCCGCAGACATGGCATGCCGATCCTGCAACAGATTGAACAATGATTCGCTGCGCAAGGCTCTGTGCACCTGCTGGATTAAAGTGGGTGAATTCGGCACCAGCGAGAAAAAAGCGCCGCGCGGCAGAATCCATAAGGTGAGGTCAGTAGCCGCGACTGCGGCTGTTGCAGATGGAGCACCTGAAAGGATTTCGAGCCAGCCAAAGGAGCCATGTTTGCCGAGCCGCGCAATCGGCGCCATTCTCTGACGTGGATCGAGCAACTCGACTTCACCACTGCTGATCATATAAAGGGCTTCTGCGGGATCACCCTCACGGTATATCAGTTCACCCTGCTTGAAGTGCCGTCGTACCATCGATGCCGCCAGTGCGCGGTATTCCTTGAAATGCAGACCCTCGAATATCCGAGGGTCCCTGAGATTGACCAGCATCGCAATTGAGCCGCGTTGTTTTTCCTTGCGCAGGTGGTAGAACGTTGTTGATGCCTTACGTACAAAGCCACCATAGTCATTCACCAGCTCGTTCAGCAAAATAAACAGCAGGCCGCCGAGAATGCAACCGATTCCCAGCGATGTGGTATGTCCTTCTTCCACCGCTGATGCCACCAGATCAATAGTGAGTGCCGCCAGTAATGCGCCACCGCCAAAGGCCATCAGGAAAGCAATGGCGCGATCACTCGGACGCCACAGGGCGGAGCTGATTGTGCCCAGCGGCAGTGATACCGCGCTCACCAGGCCAAGCAGGAATGCTGTCAGGATGATGGATTCTGCGATCATAGCCGGAAATTATTTATTATTTTCATAGGGCCTCTCTTGTGCACATACGTACTTTTTGCTGTGGGCAGGAATCCATTTTCTCCCGGCAAATACGAAAGTGCCGCATGCTTTCAGCAGCTTGATATCGATCAAACAGGGGTTTTATACTTCCTGTGAGCCTGTCCGTATTGCTGGGTTGGCTGGCTGCGGTGGTGTATAATGTTTGCAAATAATGTAATGAGAAATTAATTATGGGACGCTTTCTGGTAACAGGTATAACCTTTGGTGTTTTCATGACTGAGGCCCTGATTCATTACAACATGGGTCGTATGAAGGACGAAAATGAAAAGGGCAATCAAGCCCGCTTCCAGTTGCCGCCACCAAAAGAGCTGGCCAAGATTGCGGCAGTGACTGGTGCTTTTTCTGTCGTAAGTGGCGTTCTGATCGGCTCCCTGAACAAGCATCTCCCGCCAAAGGCCTGAGTAACTTCACGCTGGATCATTTCAGCTTGTCAGCAATCGCCGTGCTCTCCCATGGTGCTTTGAGATCGCTGCGGCCCATCTGTCCGTAGACCGCCAGCTTGTGATAAAAACCACCAAACTTGTCACTCAGTTGTTTCAGACCAAGATCGCGCACGATACCACCCGGTCGGAAATCGATCAGCTCCTGCAAACGTTCAGCGACAACGACATCATCGAGCTCACCGGTGCCGAAGGTTCGTACCCGAATGCTGACCGGGTCAGCACTGCCGATTGAATAGCTCAGCTGTACTTCACATTCCCGGGCAAGCTCTGCGGCAACAACGTTTTTTGCCGCATAACGCGCGATGTAGGCGCCAACACGGTCGATTCGCATCGGATCCTTGCCGCTGAGTGCCGCACCGCTCGAGCGCGCATAGCCGCCATAGGTGTCAATGCCGGTCTTGCGTCCGGTCAGGCCTGAATGGACCGCAGGACCGCCGCCCTTGCGAATGCCACCCGGGTTGATATGGAATATCGTATCCACATCTGAATTGATCTTTTCTTTTTTCAACACCGGATTGATGACTTTATCAGTCACGTCTTCGCGCAGACCTTCAAGGTCAACATCACCGTTTTCATTCTGGGTGGCAACTACCGTGATGCTGTGCAGCCGAACCGGCTTGCCGTTGCGAAATTCGAAGCCGACCTGGATTTCGGCATCAGGCAACAGGTAGGGCAACTTACGGGTTGCTTGCACCCTGTCAATGCGCTGGGCTATGCGGTGAGCAAGCCATATCGGCAATGGCATCAGATCACTGGTGTGGTCACAGGCATAACCGAAAACACTCGTTTGCTGTCGCGCAGCGACCTTGTCAATTTCCTTGTCAGTCATCGCATCCAGGTCCATCGGCATATAATCCGTGGCGCTGTGATCCATGATGCTGGTAAGTATGGCGCAATCCTCGGCATCGAATAATTCTTTCGGATAGCCGATTTCACGTATTGTACGTCGCGCAATGTCGGAGATATCCAGTGCCACGGCAGAAGTTGCGTAATGACTGGAGATAAAGAGGACGCCGCTGGATACTGCGGACTCTGCGATGATCCTGGCGTCGGGATCCTGGCGCAGGAAGTGGTCGACGATGGCATCGCTGACCTGGTCACAGATTTTATCCGGATGTCCGCTGGTTACGGACTCCGAGGTGAATATATAGTCATCGCTCATGATCGGTCATCCACTTGGTTATCTTCTTCGGTGCCTGTCAGGGTCTCATTCATTTCTTCATCATCCTCAATAATTTCGGGCATGGCCGGCTTCATTGTCTCGTTGACTGCCAGTGGGCCGAGCACACTACCGGCAATGACCAGCAGATCAACAACCCCCATCGGTGCTGTACCCAGTAACTGCCTGAATCCCGGAACGACACTGACGATTGCCTGCAAGCCCGCCATCCCCAGGATAGCCTTGTTCAAATGCGGGTTTGAGGGCATCTGACTGCCGCGATCAAATAGATGCCGGTGGGCTGAGCGTGAGCTGTAGGCATGAGCCAGTTCATTCAATGTCAGGCTGTTGAATGCCAGCGTGCTTGCAGCGGCGCCCGGCCCGTATCGTCGCAGGCCATAGGCATAGGCAGCCATGGTCCCGATTCCGATAATGCCGGATTCGATGGCCATATGTTTCAGATCATCGCCGCCGAGAATGACCTCGTCACTTTTTCGTGGCGGGATCGTCATGATATCTTTTTCCGCGGGCTCCATCGACAACGCCAGGCCGGGAAAAATATCCGTTACCAGGTTAATCCACAATAACTGCATCGAGTTCATCGGCTGGCCCATGCCGGTTGCAATTCCGGCAAGCATAACCTCGATTTCGGTCAGGTTGGTCGACACCATAAAATGAATCATCTTGCGAATGTTGTTGTATATGGTGCGTCCCTGGCGCACGGCAATCGCCATGGTATGCAGGTTGTCATCTTCCAGCACCACATCTGACACATCACGTGCGACATTGGTACCGCTTGCTCCCATTGCCACTCCGATGTCGGCTGCTTTCAATGCCGGACCATCATTGATGCCGTCACCGGTCATGGCGACCACGCGGCCGGCGTCCTGGAAAGCCTGTACGATGCGCAATTTATGTGCCGGGCTTACGCGGGCAAACACGTGAACGTTTTTCACCAGTCCGGCAAGCAGTTCAGGTTCGACATTTTCCAGTTTGCTCGATTCAAGAACCTGCAAAGGCTTGTCACCACTGAGGCCAAGCTGTCTGCCAATAGCCTGTGCCGTTGCCGCCTGGTCGCCGGTGATCATTACCGTACTGATACCAGCGCGATGGAACTGGGCAATCAATGTGTCCATGCCTTCACGCATCGGATCAGCCATGCCGGCGAGGCCAAGCCATACCAGCTGCCCGGTTCTGGTCGGCATCTTGTCTTCATCCAGCTCACGGTAGGCGATACCCAGCACACGCAGCGCTTCGCCGGCCATGCGATCATTCTCGGCCATGATTGCGGTACGCGCTTTGTCGGTGAGTTTAAGACGCCGACCATTACGGATTTGTGCTTCGCACATGGCCAGTACTTCCTCAGGGCTGCCCTTGACAGCAAGCAGGTACTTGCCGGCTGTCCATGGGTGCAGTGTGGTCATGTAGGGCCGCCCTTCCGCCCGATCACGGCCGCGCAGGCGCGGGTGGTGCTGACGCAATGCTTCGACATCGATCCCGGCATTTATCGCCATATCCACCAGCGCCATTTCTGTGGGTGATCCGCTTTGTTTACGTGCACCGTCAACAAGATTGAATTCGGTATCGCTACACAATGAAACAATATGCATTAATTCCCTGGTTTCACGTCGTTCCGCGGCCTTGACTGTCCGGCCATTATGGACAAATCCTTGTCCCTTAATGGCGTATGATTTCTCACCGCTGTAGACTGAAACGACTGCCATGCGATTCATCGTCAGTGTGCCGGTCTTGTCCATGCAAAACACTTGTACTGAACCCAGCGTTTCGACGGCATCGAGGTGACGGACCGCGACATTATGCTTGCGCATATCTGAAATGCCCATCGCCAGCGTGGTCGTGGCCACAGCCGGCAAACCTTCCGGAACTGCTGCGACAGCCAGTGACACGGAGGCCTTGAGCATTTCCAGTACCGCATAGCCTCGCATCACACCAACGCCAAAAACACCGGCACAGACAGCACCGCTCAGTATGGCGAGTGTTGTGCCCATCTTGTCCAGCTGCTTCTGCATCGGTGTTTCCGGTGCTTCAGCTTCGCCGACCATGGTCTGAATCTGGCCGAGTTCGGTTGCTGCGGCGGTAGCTACAACAACAGCATTGCCGTTGCCACCACTGATGTGTGTTCCCATGTAGGCCATATTTTTGCGATCACCGAGCGCGGTTGTTGTATCGGCAACGAACAGATGGTTCTTGTTGACCGGCAGGCTCTCACCTGTAAGTGCTGACTCATCGATACTGAGGCGATGTGAGTTCAGTATGCGCGCATCAGCTGCGACATAGGTGCCCGGGGTGAAAATCAGGATATCGCCGGGAACGATGGCTTCAACTTCGATCTCGCATTCCTGGCCATTACGCAGTACACGTACCCTACGCACACCCGTGTCGGATAACGAGCTAATTGTTTTTTCAGCCTGGCGTTCGGTGACAAAACCGATAGCCGAGTTAATGATTACGACACCAAGTATTACCGCGGCATCGATCAAACCGCCTGTGATCACGGCAATGACCGCTGAGCCGCCAAGCATGAACACCGGCGGGCTGTTGAACTGGCCCAGAAGAATAGACAGATCGGAACGTGCCTTGCTGGCTGTCAGACTGTTCGGGCCGAAACGTTGCAGTCTTTGTGTGGCTTCATCATCGTCCAGTCCTTTGCGCTTCGAGGTGGCCAGCAGTTGCAGCAGTTCATCGAGGTCTTTCAAATGCCATGCTTCAAGGTTCTGGGTTTCAGCGTTCTCGGAACTGGCGGGCTGTACAGGTGATGACCTGAACAATGATTCTGAGTAGAGCAATTCAGGCAGGCGTTGCAGCAGCTCTGAGGCTGTTTCGAGTACCTGCCTGATATTCGCTTTCGCCACCGGTGAGGATGGCCGTGGTTTACTGCGTAACTTTACATCATCATCAATATGCTTCTCGATGACAGTAACGATATCTTCCATTTTGATATCGGGTTCGTACAGCACCAGCAGGCACCCGGTCAGGCTGTTGGCCGAAACCCGATTGATGCCGTTGATATTGCTGAGTGCAGATTCGAGCCTTTGCTTGATCCGGTTAGAGCGGTAGAGCCCGGCGACTTCAAAACGTGTCCGGCCTGCAATACTGGCGTGCACCAGTGCAAGATGTTCCGATATTGGAGAAGCGGCCGTCAATTTTGATACTCATCCTGCGGTAAGCATGCTGTTATTTTGCGATCATATATCCTTTTCGATGCCGACTTATTACAGAATTGTTACAAAGTAACAAATCAATAACTTGCAGTTTATTTAGTGCTATGCAGTTGGGTTATGATATCAGCTTGTTAATGATTGATTGTTCTACCGCTATACATCTCTGATCCATTTTTATAACTGGACAAACAATAACAGAAAACCCGCAACCTGCCCCCGTATGAGAAACCCATGAATAACCCGGTTGTAAGCTGGATCGCAGATGAAACACTGCTACAGAATCTGGTTGCCGGCCAGTCAATTCTGGTTCTTCTTGTCATCATTGTTATCTGTATAG
>JASFVM010000082.1:0-9291 GCA_050049835.1 Gammaproteobacteria bacterium | reverse complement strand
GAAATTTCTACCTGGAATATGACAAATGTCCAAAATCGGCCACAACCGGACTGTCGAGCTGAAGCAGGAAGCCCCACGAACCCGGAGTTTCATATTTCCGGGAGCGGCTAATAATAGACTCTCAATCTGGTAATAAATATAAATCTTCTTCTTGTAGGGATGGCAAGCCCCAGCATAATGCTCGTCCTGAACATTCTCCTATACCATCACACTTTCCTTTGCCACCGCATGAGCCAAGCCCATCACATTTTCCCTTGTCTGCAGTCATACATGTTAATTTTCCTTCACATGAGAGCATACCGCTGCAGTTCATTTTACCGTCACATTGTCCAATGCCCGAACAAGCTGCATTATTTACGTAGTTACCTTCACCTTCGCAAATACCTTTTCCGTTACACGAGCTTTCCCCATCACATGTGGAGATGCCATCGCAGTAACCAATACCAGAGCATTCGGCCTTACCATCGCATGTCATAGATCCCTCACATGTTGATGTTCCATCACATGAACCAACATCATAGCAAGTACCTTTACCTACGCAGATTCCACCAATTGGGGAGCATCCAGAAAAAATCGTACATACCACAAACAGTATAATGACTGCCTTACTGGTATGAAGCACTTTTGACATACTGTTTACTAGATAACGAGTGCGGCTCATTAGGGTAGCATGAATTAAGTCACACACCTCATTTATCACTTCAACTAGCAGTTTGCTAACAGTCGCCTAAGGGTCGTTAGCTGCCGGTAGACTTGGATTTGATTTATTTTACGCTGAACTTCTGCAACCGGCCAATAGCTGTCGCTTCATCTTTACGCAGCGCCACGCTGATGATACCAGTACGACAAGTTATCATGCATTGCTATCCGGCCTTGATTGAACAAAATAATATCGTCCCAGGGTAACCAGTAAAATACCTCCCAGTACCAAAGAAGCGGAAATGGTTAACCGCAGCGTGATCATCTCGGAAACAAAGATGACACCTCCAAAAGCGGCAATCACCGGCACTAGCAACTGCACCACAGCTGCCTGCGTCGTCGACAGGCCGCTGAGCGCAAGATACCAGATTGTGTAGCCTAACCCCGATGCTACTGCGCCAGACAATACAGCCAACATTATTCCGTTTGCTGAATAGTGTGAATTACTGATCGTTAGCACGACTAAAATCAGTACGATCGGGATAGTTCGTAGAAAGTTATATGAAGTATCTGATAGGGGATTAGCCGAACCTCGACCTTTAAGAGTGTAAATGCCCCATGCGATTCCGGCTATTGTCATGAGCAAAAACCCTTTGACCGAAGGTGTTGAGACACCAGGCAAAACCAAATAAACAAATCCTGCGAATGCAACGGACACGCCCAGCCATTCTGTGAAGTGCAACCTGTTGCCAGAGATAATAGATAATATAATCATTGTAAGCTGCACCGAGCCAAACAGAATGAGCGCACCGGTGCCAGTATCCAGCGTAATATAAGCGAAAGAAAAAGTAATGGCGTAAAGAAACAGCATAATGCCGGAAAACCAGCTGCCTTTAGCAGAAGAGTGCTTTTTATGGCTTCTGGCATTCAATATGAAAAAAAGGATAATCGCACCGGAAAGTAAACGTATAACAGTAAAACTTGAAGGATCAATGGAGTTTTCTCCGAGGGCCAATCGACATAGTACTGAATTTGCCGCGAATGCAATCAGCGCCAGGATTGTGAATACAATCGTTTTAACAGCAGAATGACCGATTTTCTTGTACAAAGAAGCGGTTAAACACGGATAGTCGAGATATCATAAATCGTTATTTTCAGGAAGATAATGAATCACCAAGGGCTCTGAGGATAGCCGCCCCATCACCACTCCACGCGCTGCCATGCATACAGGCAAGCGTGGTTGGTTCAGCAGAAGCCAGTTCATCTATTATCTTGCGAGTATTTTTCGTATATGAGAAATAATCCAATCCGCTTCTGAATGCCTCACTGGGACCAAGAATGTCTGACTCAGTGATGGGCGGAAGATCAGCACCACCTTGCGTGAACAGGTCGCCGCACAGCAAAGTTCTTGTTACTTCCTCTGTCAGATATCCGCAGTCCCATCCATGTGGCAGGTGTGGTGCATCGATCCAGCGAATGCGGTGTTTGCCCAAATCAATCATTTCCCCGTTTGCCAGCATTCGAGGGCTTCTATCAGAGAGATCATCAATTGATACCATCGCAGCAATCGTGCTACAGAGAGGTCTGGATTGCGGGGCTGCTTCAAGCCATTCGTTCAGTGAGCCACATTCATCAGCCTCTACATGCGATAAGCCTATGTATTGAATCCGTTCAACCGGCAGTACACTGGAAACGGCTTCGCATACGAGCGGAAACATCTTTCTTGGTCCGGTGTGGAATAAGAGTGGCTCGTCATCGACAATAAGATATTGATTAAACGAAAATGTATTCCCATTTTCAAATACGACTGGCGTATTTATACGATAAATCTCATCCGCAACTTCATGGACATTCGTTCCGGACTGGCTATTAGTAATAATCATTGACACACCCTCCTGAATATTCAGATTTGCATTAACGACTACACTCAGGAGTGAATACAGAGTGATGGTAAAGATTAGCCGCTATCTATAATAGACTCCGTTACCAGACTCAGATATCGAAAGGCCTGTATGATCAGAAGCTGATTCGTGCAGCAGGACTGATCATATTTCCACCATCAGTCGACTACCACGAAATGCAAACAATCAGGAAACGAGCACAGAGTGAAAATATCCTGATCCGAACCATCCAAATTCTGTCATCTGTCAGGCGCTCCAAAGCATCAGCATCTGACAGGCAGGAGCCAGGGCCAGCCTGATATTTGTTTTAGCCACCATGGTGACGAAGAAGCTCCTCGATTTCGTCCAGGGTGAACTTGTTCAATTGCACAATTGTGGCATCGTGACGATATGCAGGCGGCAGGATCTGGCGGGCCTGATCCTTGTTGTCGACTTCCGCAATGATCCATGCCTTGTGAACGCCGTCTTTGCACCCCCAATCCGCGTGAGTGAGGAAATGTGAGCCTGTCTTCAAAAAGATTTCGACAACATGGGCGCAGGCGACTATATCTTCTTCGTGTGGAACCTCGATCAGGAATTTAGCCATTACACGACACCTCCTTATCACATGTTCAACATACCCTTAATATGGGGAAAATCTGATTCTACAAGCAGCGTATGTTACATGCTTACCATGGATACAATATATCCTGTCTGTTTACTCTTAATAACCATAAAAAGCAATAGGGAAAACCGCTGAGTTAAATCAGCGTTAAACCATGCCATGATTAACAGGAATTTCTGTAAAAACAATTTACATATATCTAAACGCCAGCTTCGGGTTACCACTTCAACCGCTTAAGTATTTATATAATCGCTCTGGATCTTGCCTGCTTGCCCTCTGTTACAAGGTATTGCAGAAAGGCCCGGGTAACTGCAGAGATATGTTTTTCTTTGGGATATACCGCATACCACTGTCGCAACAACGGGAAGCCCCTGACATCCAGTACAGCAAATGCACCGGACGACTCATCGAGAGTCAAGGTGTGCTGCGACAGTACTGCAAGCCCCAGCCCGCCTGCCACTGCCTGTTTCACTGCCTCGTTGCTGCCCAATGTCATGCGCGTTTTCATCTTCAACTTTTGCTTCTCGAAAAAACGTTCTGCAGCGAGCCGGGTACCGGATCCCTGTTCCCGCATGATGAAGGATTCTTCAGCCAGGCGAGCAGGCACGATATCCTGCTCGCTAGCCATTGGATGACCGGCCGGCGCAATTAGCACCAGCGGATTTTCCATGATCGGGACTGCAGTCACGTTGAGACCATCCGGCACCTGACCCATGATATAAAGATCATCCAGATTCTGACCCAGGCGGGACAGGCATTGATCGCGGTTTGTTACCTCAAGCGCCACGTCGATACCCGGATGCAACCGGATAAACTCCCCCAGCAGGCGGGGAACGAAATACTTTGCGGTGGTGATAATGGTGAGCTTTAAACTGCCCCGCTCCAGCCCCTGCAATTCGGCCAGCTCTGCACCCAACCCGTCGATACGCCGTAACACATCCCGCGCCGCTGCCTCAACCCTGCGGCCCGCCTCGGTCAGGTAGAGTCGTCTGCCCACCTGCTCATGCAATGGCATGCCAATCACTTTGGCCATCTGCTTGATCTGTATCGACAGCGCCGGTGTCGACATGTGCAACTCGGCAGCGGCGCGGGTCATGCTCTCGTTGCGCGCGAATATCGCAAAAATCGTCAGCTGATGGAGGGTGAGTCTCCTGTACAATGGTTATACCCAAATATAATATTATGTTTATTTTGTTTTAATTTACTTAATCAATGTCTGAACGTAAAGTGGACGCCTCCATTGCATGAGAACGATCACATAGCCACCACCCGTGGCTGATGAATAACCTGACACAGAAGGAGAAACCCGATGCCATTGGTCGACATGAAGCAGATGCTTGACCACGCCTATCAACACGGTTATGCAGTCGGTGCATTCGATGTTGTCAGTATTGATTTTGTCAGCGGCATTATGGACGCAGCCGAGCGTAGCCGCTCACCGGTAATCCTGTCACTCGCGGAATCTCACTTTGATTACTTTGATTTTGAGTTGCTGATCCCGGCAGTCGAAGCAGCTGCATCACGTGCAACGATACCGGTGGCCATTCACCTTGACCACGGTATGAGTATTGAGCTGGCGATCAAATCGATCAACCTCGGTTGCAATGGCGTCATGGTCGACGCCTCGCACCACCCTTTTGATGAAAATGTAGCCCTGACCGGCGCCGTCACCGAAATGGCTCACGGCTGTGGCGTACCGGTGGAGGGCGAATTGGGTTATGTACCGGGCGTGGAAGGCGAGGATGCCGAACGTCATCCCGGCGACATTGCCTACACCTCGGTATCAGAGGCTTTAACCTATGTCGAACGCACCGGCGTGGACTTCCTCGCCGTCTCCATTGGTACTGTACATGGTCGTATGCAAGGCGAACCCAGGCTCGACTTCGATCGACTTGAGCAAATCAATGCAGCCCTCGGCATCCCGCTGGTACTGCACGGCGGCACCGGCCTGTCAGATCAACAGTACCAGCGACTGATCACCAGTGGTATCGCCAAGATCAACTATTACACTGCGCTCGCGGATGCCGCCGGCGCATGCATCGACAAGAACGCGACCGATGTTGCACGTGGTTATACCGGCCTGGTACATGGTGTTGCCGATGCGGTCAGTAATGAAGCCGAGCGTTGCATGCACTTGTGGGGAGGGGCGAACCGCGCCGCTGAAGTCCTCGGCCACTGCAAAGCATGGCTACCGGTCGAGCATCTTATTGTCTACAACAGCAGCAACAGTGACGAGACAGCCGTGCACGATATCATCGCCGAAGGTCGACGCGTGCTGTCGGCCATCCCCGGTGTGCGCGATGTATTCACCGGCTCGGCGATAAAGGATGATGCCCGTTACCGCTATACATGGCTGGTGCGTTTCTGCCATCCAGCCGTGATCGACAGTTATCGCGAACATCCCGACCATGTGGCCTTTGCCGACCAGCACTTCCGGCCCATCGCCGGCGACCGCATCAGTATCGACTACCAGGCGATCGCGCTGAGTCACGAGCAATAAAGTAACCACGCATCACCTTGCTCGTTCTGCTCGACATCCCTGTCGCGCGCAGCAAGCGGCTTGTCAGCTTGATTACTTCTGATTGCTGGATTTGACCACGAGCATGGTGACAAGAAATGCGGCGATTGCAATGGTGCCAGACACCACACCGATACTCATCGCCCCTGCGTTGTTACCGAATAACAGTTCAATCCACTGCTCCATAACTACCCCTCCGCAATTAATAAATAAGAAGAAAAATTATCGATTCGGATTTTACTTGGTTGAAATTTGCATCAGTTGACGGCCGTCAACTATTTTATTAATTAACCTGAATGTAAAAAAAAACTGAATCTGTAAGACGAGGCTTACAAATTATTCTGGCCTTTTTTACACATTCAAACTTGTCCAGTTCCAGTAATTACTTCAACTACTTGAAGCCAAACATTATGCGATTTACTGGTACGGGATTTGCTTCAGGCAAACACGATTGCATACATGAAGTAGCGATCCAATTCTTTTTAACTGCCACAATGGCATCAATGGACACAGGGAGTTCATAAATGGAAATAAATCTTACAGACAGATTCAATCTTGCCAAACTGCTTTATGCGGGCACCTTCTTGATAAGTACAGCAACATCTGCACATGCGGCTGTACTGATCAATGAAATTGATTACGACCAGCCCGGCAGCGACACAGCCGAATTCATCGAGTTATTCAATTCTGCTGCGAATACGGTATCACTTGATGGTTATACTCTTGAGCTCATCAACGGCTCCAGTGGCAGCGCCTATAGCACCTTTGACCTGTCAGGCCTGACTATAGCCGCTAATAACTATCTTGTTCTTTGTGATAACACAGTGGCTGTCGCCAATTGTGATCGCGATATCGCATCAAGCGGCTGGATTCAAAATGGCGGTGCTGATGGCGACGCCATTGCGCTGTCATCTGCCAGTGCTCTCATCGATACGGTGACATATGAAAATACCGGCAGCTATCTTGGCTACTATGCCGAAGGCAACAGTTTTACCAGCGACGACTCGAACACGATCACCATGAGTATCGCCCGATTACCCAATGGCATGGACAGCAATTTCAATGCGGGAGATTTTGGTTCAGCCTGCATCACACCTGGCAGTGCAAATATCGGCGGTACCGGTGATTGCTCTCTCAGTGTCAGTCCGGTGCCGGTGCCCGCCGCAGTCTGGCTGTTCGGCTCCGGCCTGCTTGGCCTGATTGGCATCAGCCGACGTAAAAACAGCCTGCCTGGATAAGCTCCTTACGGGCCGCAAATGACGCGAGATGCGCGAATGGTTATTTGTCTGAGAATAAAATGACTTGCTTTTTTGCGTTGTTTGCGGCTACCTTTAATACCCGATAAAGGCACATTTACCTGCAGTGATTATTCCGCATCATGTAATAACGCTGCCCGTCCAGAAAGGTCCGCCCGTTTCTGTCTTCAAGCAGTGCCGACTCTTCGCGTCCATCACTGTAACGTAGCATAAGCCGGCTTGTGCCTTCTTCATCAACAACAGTCCATAAACCGGATTTGCTTTTTGCCGAAAAACCAAAGGCAGAGCCCGTGTCAAATTGTTGACTGGATGATCTCTGGATACGATGTTTAAAGCTGCCATCACTGCAAAAATACAGATCTTCTCTGCGACCGCTGTCGTCTGATGTTCCACGCAGCGACAGCCGGGTGCCTGCAAGCATGTGAAACCAGTCAATTGCACTCACACTGGCTTCATAATCAACGAACTTTACACTCGCTGTGGTCTGCTTTGCCATCGCTGCCAGCTTGTCCCATTCTGCCGCGGGGCCCGAGAACAGCACGATCAGTCCCTGGCTATCGTCACCGACAAAACCGCCAGTGATTCCTTTAATCAGCTTGCGATCAACAACGCCCTGGACATCCACCAGCAGTCCCTTACCTTTTTCCAGCGTTAATTCTTCCGCATCTCCGCTCGCAACAATCGCCACATTCTCATCCTGATATCCGTGCTGAATGTAATCCCTTGCTGCTTCTTCAGTAAGGCCGGGCCAGTTTTTTATTGCAATCACACTATTGCCTGTCTCATCACTGAAATAGGTGACATCATCGTTACGCATTAACTGATAGCTATCATCGACTTCAATGCTGTAGCCATAATCTTCGTTGATAAATGTTTTCGCCATTGAACTGGCTGAAAAAAACAGCGCCAGCATCAGCAGAAGCCCGGTTCTATTCATCTGTTTCACCCCTCTCGCCCACGATGGCCGCATATTTCAGCGTGTCGCGCAATGCTGTTATTTCATCATCAAGATTTTCGCCATTTACGGCGGGTGGCGTCGAATCGCGCAGGGAGCCTCCATGCCGCCTCTGATAAATCTCTTCCAGTTGCTGCACCAGTTCACGCAATTGCTGTTCAGGATAATCGCGTAATTCGAGATAACTGAACAGCGCCTTGATAGCATCAAAAGGAAAGACCTGAAAACGGTCGACGTAGGTTTCGACCATGGTCCAGAAAAATGGCCGTACTTTACTCACTTCAAGATTTTTATCCATGAGCATGGCCCGCGTCAGCTTTGACAGCTCGTCGATATCGAGGTGTCTTTCGTCAACTTCAGACGCTACCTCACTTGCCGAGCGCTCGGCAAGTGAGGCAACCTTGTCTGAAAGGGTCTTTGACATCAAGTCATCACTGTCTTCTTTGTCCTTATCCGGGGCCTCATCTTTATCGGAAGATGAAAAACGCAACAGGCTTCCAATCAACATCGTCACTCAGCGGATACTGCCCCGTTTCTGATCATTAAATCATTTTCTGCTCAATGCCATATCATTTCAATGCTTATACAGATATTATTTATCATCCGTAATATGGATAAATTTCAACCACTTTACCCGAAATCATGTCGATTTACTTTACATAATTAGCCATTACAAACAGCTCAAAAAATTCAACCTACTGAATAATAACAATTTACTTAAATCAGCACGATTTTTGCATGATGATTTAGGTGGCAATAAAGTATGTCGTTTTTCTTTACATTCTGACTGCAGATGTACGCACGTGACCCTGGCATCCATGTTCCAGGCAAATTGAACAAAATTAACTGACCAGCAAGATGCAAAAAGAAGCAAGACAACTTCTACAGAAAACGGATGCGGACAAACTGCCGACACTTCCCCATGTACTGCTGCATTTACTCGATGCCTGTCAGGATGAGAATGTCTCGTTCGAGAAGCTGGCCAATGTCATCAGCAGGGACCCGGCCCTGTGCGTAAAAATCATTTCCGCTTGCGGCAGCGCCTGCACCAGCGTCGATAACCTTGAAAAATCGCTGTCCCGACTGGGCATCAACACCATCAAGAGTATCGCGATCACATCGGCGGTACAGCAATTCTTTTCGCGCAGCAACCAGGAGCGCGGCGCTTTTCTCAAGCAGCACTGGCAGCATTCTATTTTTTGTGGCTGCATTGCAGAACAGCTGGCTGAATACATTAATTACAAGGAACCTGATGAGGCCTGGTTTGCCGGCCTGCTGCATGACGCCGGGCAGCTGGTTATGGAAGCAGCTTACCCGACAAAGTACACTGCTGCATTCGCGCAGTTAAGCGAAGATGAATATTTCCACGACATCGAAATCGAAGAGTTTGAGACGACGCACTACTGTGTGGGTGCAAA
>JASFVM010000081.1:0-9323 GCA_050049835.1 Gammaproteobacteria bacterium | reverse complement strand
CGCGTATTCACGCCATTCTGGAAAGCCTGTGTTAAAGCCGGTCTGGCTGACAGCCAGAATGATGCGCCGCAACGTTTACCGTCGGTCAACAGCAGTATCAGGTCTGCAAAACCGGATTCACTGGAGCTGCTGCCGAAAATCCGCTGGGACAAGTCGTTTGCAGACTACTGGCAACCGGGTGAAGCCGGCGCACAGCAATGCCTTGATGATTTTCTCGATCATGCCGTAGTGAACTATCAGGAAGACCGCAACCGTCCTGACATCATCGGCACATCGATGCTGTCAGCGCATTTGCATTTTGGTGAAATCAGCCCGCAACAGATTGTTGCAAGAACCGGCCATGCGGTCAGTATCAACAACCAGCGCGGTATTGTGACAGGCAGTGAAACCTTTATCCGAGAAATCGGCTGGCGCGAATTTGCGTATCACCTGATTTACCACTTTCCACATACAGTAGACAGGCCCCTGCACGAACGTTTCGACAACTTTCCATGGGAAAAAAAATATGCACACAACCTGCGTGCCTGGCAACAGGGTCAGACCGGGATTCCCCTGGTTGATGCCGGCATGCGCCAGCTGTGGCAAACCGGCTGGATGCACAACCGGGTGCGCATGATCGTTGCCTCCATGCTGACGAAAAACATGCTGATACCCTGGCAGCAAGGCGCGAAATGGTTCTGGGACACGCTGGTCGATGCCGATCTGGCCAACAATACCCTCGGCTGGCAGTGGACGGCGGGTTGTGGTGCTGATGCAGCGCCCTATTTCCGTATTTTCAATCCTGTTACCCAGGCGGAAAAATTCGACCCGATGGGCATATATATTCGTCAATGGATACCGGAAATTTCGGCATTACCCAACAAATACCTTTTCCAGCCATGGGCAGCGCCGGCAGGTTTAATGGATGAGCACGGCATCAGGCTCGGCAAGGATTATCCACAACCGGTTGTTGACCTGAAAGCGTCACGTGAACGTGCGCTGGAACGTTACCAGGCCATCAAAAAAACCATCGACTGACCAGTCACCCGTTCACGATGCGAATGCTTGTGCAACCGCATCATCATGCGAGCACAAGAACGATAAAAGTGCACACCAATAGATGCCATGGCCGGTTCAGGTTGCACAGAGCGTCCACGGATAGGTTAAATCCTTATCCGTGCAACATACCCGGTCCCTGCTTATAGCTGACATCCCCTGCTATCCGGAGTGCGGACACGGTGACCGGGAAAGGCGGCAACTGCCGCCCTTTTTGCTTGCAGGAATTTGCTTCCGTCAGAGCATCACCGGTTCCTGCCTGTTGCCAGGTTTTGCCAGTAACATCTGTACAGTACCGATGTCTCGCTCAATGAAGCCACCTTCGCAATAACAGAAATAATACTCCCACAAACGTATGAACTCGTCTGAATATCCCAGGTCGCGTATCTCATCAAGCTTGTTGAAAAAGCGTTCTCTCCAGTGACTCAAAGTACGCGCATAATGCGGACCGATATCCTGCAAATGGAATATTTTCATATCGCTGACCTTGCTGATCACTTCTGACATGGCAGTGACAGATGGCAGGAAGCCTCCGGGAAAAATGAATTTCTTGATAAAGTCGACATCTTTCAGCGCGCTTTTGTAGAACTGGTCCCTGATGGTAATAGCCTGGATCAACATCATTCCATCCGGCTTGAGCAGGCTACTGCATTTTTTGAAATAGGTACTCATGTACTGATGACCGATTGCCTCTATCATCTCGATGGAGACCAGTTTGTCAAACTGTCCACTGAGATCGCGGTAATCCTGTTTGACCACCTTAATCTTGTGATCCAGGCCTTGCTGTCTGACTTTTTCAACGGCAAGCCGGTATTGTTCATCCGATATCGTGGTGGTCGTTACCTTGCAGTCATAGTTGCGTGCCGCATGAATTGCCAGTCCGCCCCATCCGGTACCGATTTCCAGCAGATGGTCCGTAGAATCGAGCTCGAGCTTTCTGCAGACAAGATCGAGTTTTGCGACAGCCGCTTCATCCAGCGACATGTCCGCTTTCTCATAATAGGCACTGGAATACATCATGGTGTCATCGAGAAAAAGCTTGAACAGTTCATTGCCTATATCGTAATGGGCACTGATATTCTTCCTGCTGCCGCTACGTGTATTACGATTGAACAGGTGCATGATTTTATGAACCGGCCCTTTCAGGCGTGTTATCCCGTAGTCCATCGTATCCATAACTTCACGGTTTCGCAGGAAGATGCGTACCAGACCAATCAGGTCTGAACAACGCCAGCTGCCTTTCATGTAGGCTTCGCCTGAACCTGAACTACCGCCGAATGCCACATCTGTATACAGGCTCGTATGAATAACATCGATATAGACGCGAACCGGAAAGTCATCCGTTACACGGCCAAAGTAATATTCATTATGGTTTTCACGAACGACGATCTCGCCGGTTTTGATCTTGCTCAACTGGTTATGAACAAGCTTTCTTGCCAACCGTGTAATCAGAGCCGGATTATCCTCGGATATAAGACTGGAAGGTAATGGAACAATTGATCGATTCATAACTGGGTTTACCTCGTTGAAGCAGATTTTTCTCCGGATGCTGGATGGTCGTAAAACGGAATTCGTTTGATTAGCAGTTTCAGCGCCTGGTAGTAAATGCCGATGACAACTTTCATCGTTATCACCGGATACTGAATCAGAACACGTGCCATATTGGCTGAAGTCATCGGGCGGTAGTCGAGATCAAGCGTGGCGTCGAATAACTTGTCATTATCAATATAATTCTGCATGTGTACGGTGAGCCGGCTGTCAGGCTGGTTAAATCGCCAGTCATAGTTGATATTCATCGGCATGAAGGGCGACACATGGAAGTCCTTGACCGGTTTGTATTGCAGGCGGCCACTGGTATCCTGATCATCAGCAACATTGTCAGCCCCGGCAAGCACATAACAGTACTGCTCACCCCATGGCGTATTGTTGACTTCGGCAACTATGGTCTCGACATGTGTATCAGTCTTGTCGTAGCAGTAATAGAAACTGACAGGATTGAAGCCAAAGGCGAAATAGCGGCAGTGCGTCAGCAAACGTACAGGTCCTTCAGGCATGACACCGGTGTGTTTGTGTATCATTTCCGCTACGCATTGTTTTAACGGTTTTGAGCTGTCTCCCATGTGGTCGGATCGCCTGAACCAAGCAAGATTGAAGTGCCTGGCAGACCAGAGCCAGAAACGGTCGAATAATCCGGGCAGTTCGTCCAGATCCAGATACATCATGTACAGGCGGTAATTAAACTCGTGGTTTCGCGGCGAAAACCTTCGATGTCTAACTTGCCCTTCGTAAATGCAACTCTTCATACATGGTCTCGTTAAAATGTTCTACTGCATCAAGCGCACTGACGACGCCATCTTCATGAAAGCCGTTGCGCCAGTAGGCGCCACAATACCAGGTGCGACTGGTTCCGTTTATTTCAGCATGGCGCGCCTGGGCCGCAACGGAATCGGGAGTAAATAACGGGTGTTCATAGCTGATACATTTAAGTATCTTGTCCGGGTCAATTGCTGCTGTGTTATTCAGGGTCACATTGAATGTTTCTGGCGAATCGATACCCTGGAGAATGTTCATGTTGTAGGTCAGCGCCACCCTGTCGTCCCGATCTTTCAGGATATGGTAATTCCACGCGGCCCATGCGAGTCGGCGTTCTGGCAACAGACTGCTGTCCGTGTGCAACACCGCTTCATTTCTCTGGTAGGGAATAGCACTGAGTACTTCGGTTTCAGCGACAGTAGCATCATCAAGTATGCGTAGTGCTTCATTGGTATGGGTAGCGATAAAAACGGCATCAAAATGCTCGGTGCCATGCTTTTCCGTTTCTATTTCGACATGCGTATGATGCCTACGTATACGCCTTACCGGCGTACCAAGACGAATATTGTCCTTGTATTGACTGATCAAGGGATCAAGGTAGTTACGTGATCCGCCTTTGATAACATGCCAGACTGGCCTGTCATTCACTGTCAGCAAACCGTGATTATGGAAAAAGCGGATGAAAAATCGCGCCGGGAATGTTTGCATTAACTCCGGATCTGTCGACCAGATTGCCGCCCCCATCGGAATGATGTAATGGTTCCTGAATTCCTCGCCGTAGCGGTACTTTGCCAGATATTCTCCCAATGGCAGCTCGGTGTCTTCATGCTCCAGGGATTGAACGGCTTCACGGTTGAACCGCAGGATGTCCCTTACCATGCGCAGGAATGAAGGCCTGAACAGGTTACGTCTCTGGGCGAATAAACTGTTAATGGTATTGCCGTTGTATTCCAGTCCACTCTCTTCATGTTTGACACTGAAGCTCATATTGGTCGCCTGGACCTCGACATCCATTTCCCGGAGCAATTGCGTAAATTGCGGATAGGTGCGGTAGTTAAAAACAATAAACCCGGTATCGATAGCATAATCTTTACCGTTCACCGATATATCATGCGTATTCGTATGGCCACCAATATAATTATTGGCTTCGAATACTGTCACATCGTGCTCTGCTGCAAGCCTGTATGCGGCCACGTTTCCGGCGATACCCGATCCGATAACAGCTATATTCATGATTGCTCCCCGTTGCCAGCCTTGTCGGTGATCTGTTCTGGCCAGCGCTGCGGTACCCGTTTCATTTTACTAACGTCGTATCCGATGCTTTCCACGAACTGTTTGATCTCTTCATAGTCTTTATCCGATATTTCCGGGGTACGCGCCATTACCCAGACATAGTCACGTGCTTTACGACCAATAACCGTCTTGCTGTAGTCCTTATCAAGGTAAACAATCCTGTAATCAGCCTTGACAGGCCATATAAACTGCATGCCCCACAATGCGTTGGTACGTGTGTCCTTGATAAAACCCCTGGGGTGATATTCCTTGCGTTCACCGTCAAAACCACCGTCCAGGAATGTAAAAGTCGTCGCTATCGTGCCGTCTTCGTTTTTTGCATAGGATTCGACTGCGTTGTGCGCGCCCTCCTCGAGGAAGGTGGGTATATTGGCTACCACATACCAGTCACCCATGAATTGGTCTATGTCGACGTAATCTACCGTTGCCATCGGTGCATGCTGACTGCACGCATAGAGTGGTAAAACCGAAACAAGCATTAGCCATATTTTTTTCATGAGCTTAGATCCCTGCCGGAGAAATCAAGGTTCGCGGGCAAATAACGAAGAACAGCACCGGATTCGGTAATACTTTCCAGCGCCAGCCAGTGCATTTCCTTTGTGTACCAGAGGTCTATACTCATATCCTCAACGATTAGGCGGAAATGACGTGCCTCTATCTGACTGTCATCTATCGCAAGCATGCCCAGGCCCATATCTTTAAAGGAAACATTCTGGTACTCGCCTGTTTGTGTATTCAGCAACCGATCTCTGTCCAGCAGCTCGACATCCCAGTAGGCGAAAGTACGAACACAGCCGTCGAGAGAAGTTATGCCGTCCTGGGTCTCAACTGAGAGCCGGCTTTCAGCATCCATGCTGTTGATAAAATAGTCATCGCCGTTGTCATCTGTAGTTGACCTGATATTGACCAGGCAATTGTCTTCCCATAATTCACGTGTTTGATGACTATATGAATAAACAGGTATGAAAAATAAACGAACATCAAAGTTTGCTACCGTGTGAACCACTTTCCTGTTTGCTTCCCTGCTGATTTCAACCTGGTGGTAACCAATAGGAGTATCGTCGAGCATTACCCGGAATTTCCATGATTGATTGTTATCGTCTGCAGATACACCCGTAGCAAAGCTGAAGCGACTTATTACCAGAATGAAAAGGACTGCAAATATGGTTTTGGCTGCCAGTAATTTCATCATTGTGTACCCCCTTCGAGATAAACATTCTTACGGCCCGGTTTACCTGGAAAAAAAGCATTGGTTGTTTCAATGTAACGACGATACTCGCTACGGCGTTCAGAAATGTCCTTCTCCATCAGCGATACACCCGACACCTTGAGCAATAACAGTGTCATCAGCACCGGTGAAAACACTGTCCACCACGCACCTGATGTCACGGCAAAAAGGAAATAGGCCCACCAGATAAGAAACTCGCCAAAATAATTGGGGTGACGGCTGTATGCCCATAAGCCTGTATCAAGCACCTTGCCCTTGTTAGCTGCAACTGACTTGAAGCGGTAGAGCTGATAATCAGCAATGGATTCGAACAGGAAGCCGATAACCCATACTATTATCGCAACCAGCTCTATGACGCCGATGCCAGCATCACCGGACAATGCCATCAACAGTGGCATCGAGATGATCCAGGCCAGTACTGCCTGCAAACCAAATATTATGTACAGGCTTTTGATATTGAAACCGGGCTCATTGTTTGCACGGATCTCCTGGTAGCGTCTGTCTTCTTCCTTGCCCCAGTTGCGTATTGTCAGAAAGACTGACAGGCGAATGGCCCACAGCGATACCAGAACCATCAGCAGAATATTACCAGTGGTCACTGCATCTGCAGACACGAGATAGACCACGGCACCGGCCAGGAACATCAATGACCACAGGCTGTCCACGATGCTGACGTCATTACGATAGAGGCTGTACAGCCAGGTCACAACGCCCATCCCAAGCATCACTGCCAGTCCATAAATAGCGGTCAACCAGATTTCGTTCATACTGCCTTTACCTCTAATGCGTCGGGTGAGATTCTGTGATAGCCATTGAATCGCTTAGTCATCAACATCAGGCCGGGCATGATGACCGCCCAGCCGGCACTGACTGCTATCATCGCTTTGAATGTGTCACTGAAATCTACAGCACCGATCCGGTGTCCTGCGTAATAGGCAAGTGGACCGCCTGCGGCACCGAAAACAGCTGCCAGAACATATCTGTCCTTCATCCATTTCATTGAAACGTTCAGCGTTGTAGCGAACAAGGCCCACATTGCCACCAGCCACAGCGGCACCAGCCAGCTGATAATGACACCGTTTGAAAAAACGAACAGTCCGGCATTCGTTAATATGCTGTCCCATGTTGTACCAAGAATCGTGGTAGTAGCGATCAGCATGATTTCATCCAGCATATACGTTGCGCGGGAAAGGTGTATCGTCACGATGATGGCAACAATGAGCATGCCCGCCCAGGAATAATCCTGGCTCGCCCCACTGATAACGCAACCAAACCAGCCGATCTGGAACAAGACGAAATTCTGTAGCATCAGGGACATGAGTAATAATCTTCCTTATGCGCGCTTGCTGAAAAGATAATGGCTAACAAACCACTCGTTGCCATCTCGGTAGCCGAACAGTTCAGACACGGCGAGGAAAAACATGCGCCAGCGCATGAACCACATCTTTGCAAAGTCACGACCATAAGTTGTTTCCAGTATTGGCCAGACCTGTTCACGGTTTGCGTCAAGATTCTGCAGCCAGGCCTCGGCTGTTTTTTGATAGTGGGTACCGTTCCAGCGCCAACGGTTTTCAATTTTCAGCTCGTCCTGGAAAAACAGGGGCAGATCATCGCTGGGCATCATGCCGCCCGAGAAGAAATAACGGCTCATCCAGTCCGTATTGTCCCGGTCTTCGAAAACGTAGGGCGTATTCCTGTGCACAAAAATGTGCATGAAAAACTTCCCTTGCGGTGTGAGCCAGCGATTAATCCGGCTGAACAGCTCGCGATAATTCCTCATGTGCTCAAACATCTCGACTGATACAACGCGGTCAAATTGCCTGTCAGTCTGGAAGTCGTTCATGTCTGCGGTTATCACTTCTACATTTTCAAGCCCAAGCTCCGCGAGATTCTTCCTGATATATTCACCCTGTGAACCTGAATTGGACACGGCCGTTATGCTGCTGTTCGGATATCTGCTGGCGAGCCACAGGGTCAGTGATCCCCAGCCACAACCAAGTTCCAGTATATCCATGCCATCTTCGATAGCGGCATGCTTACATGTTTCCTCAAGACCTGCCTGTTCCGCATTGGCAAGACTGTCTACGCTGTTTTCCCAGAAACAGCAACTGTACTTGCCATAGGGACCGAGCACGTCGTTATAGAAAGCCTGGGGTACTTCATAATGCTGTTCATTGGCCAGCTGGGGTAATAAGGCAATGTCTGCATGGTCCATGTGCTCAACGAAAGCAACCTGGTGCTGCGCAGTTTTTTCAATATCGGACGCATGTATTTCATCAAGACGCTGCCGTAATAACTTGCGTATGCCATGCCTGATCAGGCTGTCTGGCACGTATCCGGATTCAGTAAGTTCGACTGCAAAATTCTGTTTCATCACAAATGACCACGCTATGGTTTAGTTGACTTGTTGATTCTGTTGATTATTTTGTAAATACTGCCGCCAAGATCATGTCCCAGCGGGTATGCGCTGGCGCGAGCGAATTCATCGCGGCAGATATATGAAACAGCACCACCGATAAATACCGGAATTTCCACTTCATCAGCTAACGATTTGACCTGCTTGAACAGCCCCGTGCAGTCAAGCGCACCGGAACCAGCAAGCACAATGCCCTGACTGTCTGTTCTTTCTGCAACATGCCTTAGTTCAGACAGCGGAAGATCGGCGCCCAGCAACACGATCTGGAAGCCCTTGTTATGCGCTGTGAGCGCAAAAAGCAGGATACCGAACTCGTGGTGCTCACCCGGCAGACAGGCGACTATCAGCTTCGGGCCGGTATTTTTCAGATTCTGATGATGAAAGCGTGCCCCCAGTTTGTTGCGCAAGTACACACTGAAAAAGTGTTCTTCGGCGACACTCCCCGTCTCTTCCTGCCAACGATCTCCGAGTTCTTCAAGTAAAGGCATGATCAGGCGTATGGTAACGATATCGACTGGATACAGAGACATTGCGTCGTTATAGACAGCATCCAGTGCGTGATCGTCAAAACTGACAATGGCATCGATCATACGTCGTCTGTAGTCGTCCCAGGTGTCAGCATTTTGCTTGTCTGCTGACGGCGCATTTTCGAGAAGCTCTCGTGTTATCTGGCTAATCGATATCCCCTGTGACAAACGATCCAGTATTTCCTGGATCAGGCGTATGTCCTCATGTGTATACAATCTGTGTCCCTTGGGCGTACGCGAGGGCTTTATCAAACCATAGCGACGTTCCCAGGCACGCAAGGTAACCGCGTTTACTCCAGTAATCTCGGCTACAGTGCGTATCGGGAAGTTTTCGCCTGTTGTATCTCTCATCGTCATTACCATAGGGCCACTAATTTCTTATACATTATTTATACATATAAACAGGTTCTTGTATAGCATTTTATCTAATAATTGCTGTAAATATTTTTTATCATTGTTTTTCAGCTACTTATATTGTATAAATCTTATATATATTCCTGTACATTTCATG
>JASFVM010000080.1:0-9366 GCA_050049835.1 Gammaproteobacteria bacterium | reverse complement strand
CAATGCACTGCGGGGGCGAGATGTCGTGTTGGTTAAAAAAAGATGCGGTATTGCATTATCACGGCACCAGTTAATGACATCCGCTGCGCCGTCAATTGCGTTTTCGCCTGTATAAAGGACTCCGTCTAGGTCAAATAAAATGGATTGCATACGCTAAACGCCTATTTGCCTGTTGCCTTAAAGGCGAGTTATCAGCATACAAAAACCTGACAGAAATTGAAACAATCACGGCCAGTTAACTTCCCGGTAAATCTTAAAGGTGAATGAGCAAAGTCTGCCTGCAAACAGGATAGTTCAGGGCATATCACCATGCGAGCAATGCCATGTGCTTTATTATGGTGCATGGTTGCGCTTGCAGCTGAATGGCCGGCTGATTCCGTGCTGATCAATCCAGCAGTCATAAAAAATTCATATCTTTTTATGCAGGTTTCCTTGCTTTTAATACATAAGCATATTATAAGATGCTTATGTATTATGGGGAATTGCAATATGCAGCTTCTATATAAATCACGTTTAGTCATAGTGGTCTTGATATTCGTGATTATCGGACTATTCGCTTATATTCAGTTCGATCGAATTGAATCAGCAGAGATTCAACAGACAATTGATCTGGCGATTGTTGATGATTTATTGCGCGAGATGAAGCAGGCTCCTGCATATCGGTTGTTGCCCGAATCAATAATGACGGGTTTATGCTGGTATAGCGACAATGGATCCAGAGAGGGCATTTTCAAGGATATTAACGCTGGTATGTCTCAATGGCGAGAACGGCAACCTGATGCCGTAATACCAGAATCATCCATGCAGTCGAAGTCTGCTTCAAAAGGTTCATATCTGAACCTGGCAAGTGCACTGTCTGAGTTGTCATTTGAAGCGACTGACTACAGCGTTAGAGATAGCACAGCTGAAATCTCAGGTATTCTCAAGGTTGCCGGCCATAAACAGGAGATTGTGCTGGATTTCGATCTGCCTGTGGCAAGCTTGCATACAAGGCAGCAGGAGCCGGTTGCAGTCAAGGCTGTAACTGAAATCGATCTTGCCGACCTGCAGATAAAACAAACAGGTTCAAAAACGGGACCGGTTAATCTTTGTCTGATGATGCAGGTTGTGAGGTACTTTGATTCGCAGCCCTCCTCTTCTGAAAGACCAATGCAGTTAAGTCAGTTTTATTAAGGGTAGAATTTTTGTTATGCATTATCCTGGATTATTTTGGAAAGCCATCATTTTTGCGGCATTACTTCCTGTTGTCTCAATTGCAGATGACGTCGTTATGCAGGATGACAGCAGCGAAGAGCTGTGTGCACCCTTCAAACAGCGGAATGTAGATAAATCTGCGCTGCAACACATGCTTGATGCTGCCGCAAAAGGAAACCTCTATCGTATTGAGCCTACGTCTTCGACTATGGGGTTCTGTGTGGATACGCCTGTCGGCATGATAGAAGGCGAATTCAAAAATTTCAGGGGCGGTTTTACATTAGATAATGCCTCATCAGGTGACAATGAACAGGCAATGATGGTCGTTGAAACCGGAAGCCTGGAAGCGCCTGCAGGCTTTATTGAAATGATGCTCGAGAGTGAGGAATTTTTTAACAGCGAAGAATACCCGGAGTTCATCTTTGTCAGCACCGGTTTTTACTGGGTTAACGAAAAAGAAGCTGTATTGATCGGCGATTTGACAATTCGTGATGTCACGCGATCGGTAGGATTTCATGTCAAGCTTACGGAAAAGGATGCAAACATCAACAACAAAGGCCAGCGTATACAGGTGAAGGCATCGACAAAGATACGTCGATCAGAATTCGGTATTATCAGTCTTTCACCACTGGTCAGTGATGAGGTCACGCTGTGTATGCGTGTTGAGGCACTGCGTTATGCGTCCCTTTAGCCTCTGTCTCTGTACATTGCGCTGCAACGAGCTGTTTTAAATAGACCTGATTAGTCCTGTTGATGAATTTGTTCATCAAATGTCTTCACAGGCTTATCAAACAAGCCTGTGAAGACATTTCACCGCTCGACTTTTCCAGCTTAGCTGCAGCCTTTTGGTCGAGGAAGGCCGGCGATTTTATTGGCACATTTGATCAGACCGGTTGGGAACAATGAATAAATATATTTCTGGTCACTACGGTCTTTGCCGAATTTCTTTTTCATTATTTTAGAGAATGCGCGTGGTTCACACACCTGCCCGTTATCAATAAAGTATTCGCGCGCCTCATTGATGATATCCCAGTGTTCCGATGTCAATTCATCGATTTTTTCGTTCTTTGCGATTTCCGCAGCGAGTTCCTCGCTCCATTCATCAAGATTCTCCAGCCAGCCGGCTTCGCTGAGCTGGATGGTTTTGCCGTTTACTTGCGCTTGCATATCTGTGTTCCCGAATTAATAACCTAGTAAAATAGTCAGGTATTATAATGGATTATGCTGTAGATGAAAAGGTTAAAAAATTTGGGGTTTCAGGCTACCGGCAACACGGCTTATCTGGCCAGTTGCCGGTTGACCTCGTCCCTTTTGGCGGGGCCTTCCAGTAACTCGATCAGGGTAAGCGCAAAATCCATGGCTGTTCCAGGGCCTCGTGAGGTGATGATGTTGCCATCTATTTCAATAGCCGAATTTTTGATATCTATCCGGTCATTTGCAAGGGCTTCGAGAATCCCGGGGTATGCGGTAGCGCTCTTGCCTTCCAGCAGCCCCGCAGCTGACAGTGCCTTTGGTGCTGCACAGATGGCACCGACTGGTTTTCCCGTGGCGGCATGATCTTTGAGTAGTTTCTGGAGAATGTTGTTATCACGCAAGTGGTCGGCGCCGGGTAATCCGCCGGGAAGCACAATCAGGTCAAATAACTGGTCGGCTACGGCGTTAATGGTGGTATCGGGAACAATGGTGGTACCGCGCGATGCTGTGACAGGCCTGTCATCGAGCCCGGCCGTTGTGACTTCAATGCCCGCACGAACCAGCAGGTCGGTAATTGTTATGGCTTCAAGTTCTTCACAGCCCTGAGCCAGTGGCACCAGTACTCGCGACATGATTCATTTCCCCGTCGAGTTGTCTGTGGGCGATAATTTCAGAAACAGGAACCAGCCTTATGCCCTCTTCTTCCAGTTCATATAGATGCTCCCTGATAAATTGTATTGTACCGGGATACGGGTGTGCAATAGCAATTGCATAACCTGTTTGTTTTGCTTTTTTGATAAAACGGGCAAACTCCCTGTGTATGGTTTCAGGCCTGAAGTCAGGGTCAAGAAAAATATCACGGTCAAGATGCGGTACATCGTGCTTGCTGGCAAACAAGGGCGCTACAGATTTGCTCGTGGTTTTGCTGTCAACAAAATAAAGGTCGCCCTGTTGAGCCAGTGCCGCCATTAGCCAGTCCATGTGACCAGGGTGTCTCGTTAACAAGCTGCCCATATGATTGTTTACTCCTTTTATATGTGGAACAGAATCAATATCCTGTTCAAGCTGCCGGAGAAATTCATTATGTGTCATGTGCAGTTTGAGTATGCCCGGTGTATGGCTGTAGTGACGCACCGACTGTAAAGGCAAGTGAAGCATGACCTCCTTGCCAGAGCTGAATGCTCTGTCAGCCAGCTCGCTTGCGTATTCGGTATGTGGCAGAAAAGCCAGTGTTACAGGGCCGGGCAGATCGATGACCTGGTTACCGTACTCGAGATTATTGCCCAGGTCATCTATTATTATGCTTGCCAGCTTTTGTGCATGACCCGCGGGCGCAAAAAAGGCGATCAGCAAAAGAAATATTACTGAACGCCTGTATTGCAGTGACACCATCCAGATGGTTTTATATCAATCAGGATCTGTTGAGGATCGTCAAACCTTTTAACAGAAGCAGTGCTTCATGAAGCTGGTAGTCTTCCGTGGCCAGTAGCTTGTCAGAATTATCTTTGCCTTTTTCCTTCTCGGACTTCCTGATCTCTTCGTCAGACATGGTTGGATTGCTGATGTGATTGCTGAGGTCTGCTTCTTTTATCCGTGTTACCGAGTCGTCATCAGCAGATGTCACCTTGTATTTTTCAAGAATAATATCCGGGGTAATCCCAGCGCCCTGAATGGACCTTCCCAGAGGGGTGAAATAGCGGGCGGTCGTTATCTTCACGGCCCCGCCGCTTCTCAGTTCCTGTATGGTTTGCACGGAGCCTTTACCGAACGACTTGCTGCCCATTACCACGGCGCGTTTGTGGTCCTGTAAGGCACCGGCAACGATTTCGGAAGCAGAGGCAGAGCCGCCATTTATCAGGACAACCACCGGTGCGCCATCCAGGATGTCACCGGGTTTGGCGTTGTATTCATAATGCGAGTTATCGATGCGGCCTTCAGTGTAAACGAGTTTGCCTTTGTCAATAAACAGGTCTGAGACTTCAGCAGCTGCATTGAGTACGCCGCCGGGATTGTTGCGCAGGTCAAGGATAAGACCTTTCAGACCGTCCTTGTTTTCTTCCTTGAGTTCGTTGATGGCTTCCAGCAGTTGTGGCGCGGTTCTGGACTGGAAGTTACTGATACGAATATAGCCGTATCCGGGATCAAGCATTCTGTTCTTGACGCTTTTGACCTTGATGATGTCACGGGTAACAACGAATCTCAGCGGTTTGTCTTCGCCTTCTCGTACCACCGTCAGTTCAATGTCGGTACCGGGCTTGCCGCGCATGATTTTAACCGCATCATTCAGGGTCAGGCCTTTAACGGTTTTTTCATCGAGACGAATGATCAGGTCACCTGCCTGCAGACCCGCCTTGTATGCCGGTGTGTCATCAATCGGCGAGATGACTTTTACGAAACCGTCTTCCATGCCGACCTGTATCCCCAGTCCACCAAACTCTCCGGAGGTGCCAATACGCAGTTCGTTGTATTCGTCAGGGCTGAGGTAGGTTGAGTGCGGGTCCAGCCCGGAAAGCATGCCGCGGATCGCGTGCTCAAGCAGCACATCATCTTCCACATCTTCAACATAATCGGATTTGATGCGGGAAAAAATATCGGAAAAATTGCGTAACTGGTCAAGCGGTAAGCCCTTGGCCTCCTCTTTATTGGCCAGAACATTACCGGTGAGGGAAGCCGAGATCCCTAAAAAGATGCCGAAGACCAATACCAGCGCGGTCTTGAATTGTTTGCTCATGAATATCTCCAGGCCGTCATGGCCCCGTAAAACAATACTATAGCCCAGATAGCGTAAAAATCGTAACCGGATATGACATTATTATATATAGAACGGCAAGACGTCCACTGGTTCCCGACAAGACGCTATATATGACTGGCGCTATATTTGACCGCCCTGGAACACCAGCTGCCAGGATTGACCGGCTTCCCCCTCGAGCGAATCTCGAAATAAACACCGGGCATTGGCTGGCCACCACTATCACCGCTGGTGGCTATAACCTCGCCGGTATTGACCCAGTCACCGGCCTGTTTGATCAGGGTTTCGTTATGGCCGTACAGGCTCATATAGCCCTCACCATGATCAATAATTGTAATAAAACCAAAGCCTTGCAGCCAGTCGGCAAAAGCGATCCTGCCCCGGCTGATGGCGCGTACAGGACTGCCGTGGGGTGTGCTGATGAGGACGCCGTTCCATTTCAGCCCGCCCTGTTTGCGGGGCTCACCAAAGGTGGCGAGAAACGGTCCGGATGCAGGATATGGCAGTTTTCCCTTTTGCTGTTTAAAGGGCTTTGAATCGGACAGGCTCGGTGGAATATCGGCCAGTAATTCACCAAGTGACATCAGCAGGTTTTCAATGCGGTTGCGGCTGGATTCCAGCTCGGTCAGGTTTTTCTCCTGATTGCTGATTTGCCGTTCCAGGCGGGCAAGCAGCTGGTTTCTTTTATGTCTTTGAGCTAAAAGGGAGTTTACCTGCTTTTTTCTTGTGTTGAGGGTTTCCTGGTAGTCTTTCAGGGCTGTATCCAGCTGCTGTTCCAGACGCTGTTTTTCGGTGATGCTGTCCAGAAATTCATTGATATGCTGCTGACGTGCCCGGTTCAGATAATCGAAATACACCATAATGCGACCCATTTCGGCCGGATCTTGTTGATTAAGCAGCATTTTTACCTGCTGCTGGTGACCGATGGCATAGGCGGCACGAACCTGTTCGGCCAGGCTGCGGCGTTGCAATTTCAGCTTCTGCTGCAATTTTCCGAGTTCATCACGCAAGCCATTGATGCTGTTGTTGAGGTCGTCAATCTTTGCTTCGGATTGCTGCAAAGCCCTGGAGTTTTTACTGATATCGCTTTCCAGCTTCTGCAATTCAGTAACAACATGTCCACGCTTGTAGCGCGTGCTTTTCAGGTGTTCCTTTACCTTGTTGATGCTTTGCTGTACGCGGTCCAGCTTTTTCTGATAGCGTTCGAATTCATCATTGTCTGCTGCATAAACAGCGGAATATGTGAATAACAGAAAAAATAACAGGATTATGCGGTAGTTTATGATTCTGTTATCTGGGTACATATGGCTTTTAATGTTGCGCTGAAATTACAACAAGGCGTTACACGCTGTTAATAAATATATTAAATATCGCCCTTTTTATGATATTCGGTGTTTTTTTTAAATAAAATTTGTGTATTATTGTATAGCTGTTTACTTATATAATTATAAATAATACTTGTCAGGTTACACAAAAGATGAATGTTGCAAATCTAGAAAATACTGTATTGATGACTCGTGAAGAAGACATCAATCGTGCTTCCCGCTCACTTAAGGCCATGTCGCACCCGCTACGGTTGAAAATACTGTGTACTCTGGGTGATCAGGAAGTGAGTGTACAGGATATTGTTGAAGCGGTGGGAACATCACAAAGCAATATTTCACAGCATCTGGCAATTCTTCGTGACAAGGGCATACTTGCTTCACGCAAGGATGCGAACAAGGTTTATTACCGCGTCAGCGACACCCGTACGCTGAGACTGATAGGCATGATGCAGGAAGTGTTCTGTTCAGCCAAAAAAATACAAGATTAAACCCGATCAGGTTTTGATCAAAATATAATTTATCTGGTTCTATGGAACAGCTAATTGAATTTGCAGGTAATCACCTGCTTCTGGTTGGTGCTTTCGTTGTCGTTCTGGTTCTGGTAATCAAGGCGGAATTTGATCACCAGTCGGGCAGGGCAAATCAGCTGGACCCGACAGCGGCGATTCGGCTGATGAACAGTGAAGAGTCGATAGTCGTCGATGTCAGAGAGGCGACAGACTTTAATAACGGGCATATCAAGAATGCCAGAAATATCCCGCTGTCCTCACTCAAAAACCAGCTCGACAGCCTCGCCAAAGACAAAAGCAAGCCGGTTCTGGCGTATTGCCGCAGTGGCAATATTTCCGGCAAGGCCTGTAGAATGCTGAAGAATGCGGGTTTCAGTAATGTGCATAATCTGGCCGGTGGCATTACCGGCTGGCAAGATGCAAATTTACCGCTCACTAAAAAATAAAATCCAACTTTACCTAGAGACACCAAAATGACTGAGGAAAATCAACCAGCGCAGGGGCAAGCCGGGAGCCAGGCGCAGGATCAACAATTCGTAATTCAAAAACTTTATCTCAAGGATGTATCCTTCGAATCACCCAATGCACCGAAGGTCTTTGCTGATGGCGACTGGAAACCGGAAGTCAATGTCCAGTTGAACAGCGCCAATCAAACCCTGAGTCAGGATACCTATGAAGTCGACCTGAAAATCACGGTTACAGCTAAACAAAGTGATAAAACAGCTTTTCTGGTTGAATTGACACAATCCGGAATATTCACCGTAGCCGGATTCGATCAGGAAAACCTGGGGGGCATGCTGGGGGCATTTTGTCCCGAAACGCTGTTCCCGTTTGCACGCGAAGCCATTGCCGAGCTGGTCAGCAAAGGCGGTTTTCCGCCGCTGTTGCTTGCGCCCGTTAATTTCAATGCCCTGTATATGCAGCAGGTACAGCAACAACAGGCAGCTGCTGCTCAGGATACGGCTCACTAAGCATAATTTGTGAGCACTCAACACAAAACCGTAACGGTTATCGGTGCGGGTTCATGGGGTACAGCACTGGCGATCCATCTGGCACGCGCCGGGTTGAATGTCAGGCTGTGGGGTAACCACCCGGAGCATATCGAACGCCTGCAGCAGGAACGCCGCAATCAGCAGTACCTGCCCGACGTTGCGTTCCCGGACAACCTGGAGCTCTATGCCAGACTGGAGGAGGCGCTGCATGGCAACGACCTGATGGTACTGGTCGTTATACCCAGCCATGCCTATCGCTCCTTTTTCAATGCCTCATCAGCGCTGTTTCACGAAGGTATGTCTATTGCATGGGCCAGCAAGGGGCTCGAGGAGGGCACCGGCAAGCTGCTGCACGAGGTACTGCATGAAGAAATACCCCAGTGCAGCAAGCTCGCAGTGATTTCGGGACCCACTTTTGCGCGTGAAGTGGCGCGGGATTTACCTACTGCCATTACCGTTGCTTCTGATACCGAAGAGGTAGCAAACGAGTGGCGAGACTGCCTGCACAATGGCTATTTTCGTGCCTACACCAGCAACGATATTGCCGGTGTGGAGCTCGGCGGAGCATTGAAAAATCCGCTGGCGATTGCAGCCGGTATTGCTGACGGGCTGGGTTTTGGTGCTAATTCAAGGGCCGCGCTGATAACACGGGGCCTGGCCGAGGTCATGCGGCTGGGCGAGGCCATGGGCTGTACCCGGGACACCTTTATGGGGCTCGCCGGTTTGGGCGACCTGGTGCTGACCTGTACCGATGACCAGTCACGAAATCGGCGCACGGGCCTGTTGCTGGCAAAGGGCATGAGTAAACAGGAAATTGCAGTAGAAATAGGGCAGGAAATCGAAGGCGTACGTTCTTCCCTGGAAGCCGTCAGGCTAGGCCGGAAACACAAAGTTGAACTGCCTATTATCGAACAGGTGCATAAAGTCCTGTACGAGGGTTTTCATCCGCATGATGCCGTGCGTTCACTGCTGGAAAGAAAGTCCATTGCTGAACTTATCTAGCATCGACAGTCAGCATCTGTCCGCAAACCTGTTCTGCCGTAAACCTTCATAAACCACCACTGCGACTGCATTGGACAGATTCAGGCTGCGACTGTGCCTGAGCATCGGTATGCGCAGGATTTGTTCCCGATCGACAGAATCCAGATAATGGTCAGGTAAACCGCGTGTTTCCGGGCCAAATAGCAGCGTGTCACCCGGATTGTAATGCACATCGGAGTACAGCCTGCTGCCACGGGTTGATATGGCATATACTTTGCCCCCGGAGCCGCACGCTGCGTCCAGATCAGGGTGAATTTTCACATCGGCCCATTCATGATAATCAAGCCCGGCGCGGCGCAGCTTCTTGTCATTCAGGTCAAAACCCAGGGGTTCGACCAGGTGAAGCAGACAGCCGGTATTGG
>JASFVM010000079.1:0-9385 GCA_050049835.1 Gammaproteobacteria bacterium | reverse complement strand
AATACCTGAAAGACAACCGTATTCCACCGGCCGGGTTCACTAACAGCAAGGCAGAAACCATCGAATCACAGACAATACCTTCGGGTGTTGAAGGTGATAATGATTTCAACTGCATGACTGTCGTGGAAGGCTGCGGTAAAGACACTGTCCATTACCTGGCAAATATTGAAGGCCACACGGGTCCATATACGGTAGAAGCAGAATTGCTCTACCAGGCCACGCAACCGGCCTTTGTTGACGGTATGCACAATACCGGAGGCCGGGTGAATCGCTTCAAGGTTATGTATGAAGCCGTTCCGCCAACAGTAGAAGTCCTGGCAACTGCGACTAATCCGTAAGTGAAATTCATTCTCATGATAGCCCGCACGTAATGCGGGCTTTTTTCATTCTTTATTTTCATACTGGCGTCAACCAATATCAGGATCGTGCGTTAAATATATGTAAAGCACGATATTCAGTGCGCTCCAAATGCTCCAAAAAGTCCCATCCGTTTCGTTTATTAAAGGTAGATAGAAATGAATAATTTCAAGAGAGTTATGATTGATGGACTGGTTGGCTCCGCCATCGTTGCTGCAGTAGCGGGCGCCTTCGCTATGGTTATCGCATTGGCGGGCAAAGCGGCATATGCAGATACGAATGGAATTGTGCTTGACTACAATGAACAAACACACCTCGAATTCATGCGCGAGGAGGAAAAGCTGGCACGCGATGTTTACATTGAACTCAGTACAATGTATCCCGATCATCCGGTTTTCGGCAAAATCGATGATTCAGAGCAGAAACACACGGATGCTGTGAAGGCCATGATCGAGAAGTACGGTCTGGAAGATCCGAACACCAATGACAATGTTGGTGTTTACACAGGCAACGATTACGGCTGGTATTTTACCGAGAAGTTTCAGCAGCTCGTGGAGAGAGCATCCGTTAGTGAGCTGGATGCATTGTATGTGGGCGCATTTATCGAAGAACTGGACATGATGGATATCTATCAATGCCCGCAAGTGATTATCGAAACTGACAACGACATTAATGATGTAACGGAATGTGGAAAGGTCTATACCGACAATGAGGATGTTGATGACTTGTATGCATCGTTGCTGGATGGATCAGACAGCCACCTTGAAGGCTATGTCAAAAACATCGAGAAATATATTGGTGAAGGCAATTACCAGGCCCAGGTGCTGCCGCAGGAGCAGGTTGACGAACTGATTGGCCGCTGAGTATATCAAGCATCAACGTGGCAAAAAGCGCCCTGCTCAGCAGGGCGCTTTTTTTTGACGGGATATGGGCATAGAAAAAATATCGTATTGCATGATTATGAACTGCTCTCCCGGTTAAGAGCCAGTGTTTCATGCAACACCTTGCACTGTCTGTTGAATTTTCTCTTGCTCTCAGCCTGTGCCAGTGTGCCGGTGCAGCAGTGTCCTGGAAGCAGACCGGATAATTGAGATCAAGGCCGGGGATGTGGTGCAGGCAAATTGGCAAATCATGCAATACACACTATGTTAATCTTTGAGTTTTCTGGTTTACTGTACGCCATCATTTATGAGTTCGAACATGGATTCGCATAACTGGCTTGCTGGAATTCTCCTTGCCTCTTTTTTACTGCTCGCGGGCGGCTGTGCCTCGCTTCCTGACAATAGCGATCGGCAGGAATCCTATGCACTGGCCGACACCAGTGACACGACAATTGGTCAGATCTCTGCAAAGAGAATGAATACCGAAGGAGATGGGCAGGACGGCTTCCTGTTGCTGGAAAGCGGTCTGGATGCATTTGTTGCACGTGCGGTACTGACACATCATGCCGAGCGTAGCATCGATCTGCAGTATTACCTCTATCATCGTGATCTCGTTGGCTACCTGTTTATGAATTTGCTGATCAAGGCGGCAGACCGCGGTGTTCGAGTACGTCTGCTGGTTGATGATATGGACCTTGAAGGGCGCGATACCGGTCTGGTTGCGCTCGACAGTCATCCCAATATTGAACTGCGTATATTCAACCCGTTTGATCGCAAGATTGGCAGAATGCCGCAATTTGTCACCGGTTTTGGATCGGTGACCCGGCGAATGCATAACAAATCATTTACCGTGGACAACCAGGTGACAATCGTTGGTGGTCGCAATATAGGTGATGAATATTTTGATGCGGATCCGACCCTGGAATTTGCGGATCTTGATGTAATGGTATTCGGCGACGTAGTCAAAGACGTCTCGCACGCATTTGATCTCTACTGGAACAGTGAACTGGCATATCCGGCCACGACGTTAATCGATGAGCGGCCATCTGAAGATGCTGTCAAGAAAATGCGCCAGGACCTTGCGGATTTTGCAGAGCAGCAAAAAGACTCGGAGTACGTAAAGGCGCTGAAAAATTCTGAACTTGCCAACAAGATGAGAGATAGGGAAGTTGAATACCACTACGGTAATGCTGTCGTTGTATACGATCATCCGGAAAAGATTAGCAGCGAGCGTGATGCTACCGAGCTGCATCTGATGACGCAGCTTGCCCCGCATTTTGAAGATATCAAAAAGGAACTGATCATATTCTCGCCTTACTTTGTGCCCGGTGATGAGGGCGTAGAGTTTTTTGAAAGGCTGATCAATAAGGGAGTAACTGTAAAGATCATCACTAATTCACTGGCTTCCAATGATGTCGGTATTGTGCATGCGGGCTACTCCAAATATCGCAAGGCATTGTTGCATGCCGGTGTAGAGCTCTATGAAATGAACAAAAAGCTGACCCGCTCGCAACGCAAGGAAAAGAAGGGGGTTGGTTCTTCATCCAAGGCCAGTCTGCATGCCAAGTCATTTATTCTCGACCGTGAAAAAATCTTCATCGGCTCATTGAATCTCGATCCCCGTTCATTTTATGAGAATTCGGAAATTGGCGTTATTATTGAATCGCCTGAAGTCGCGACAAAAATGGCTGAGGGCTTTGATAATGAAATTGCAAAAGGCGCCTTCAGGCTCGAGCTGGTAATGGACCAGGATGATAACGAATATATACACTGGCATGGCATCGAAAATGGTGAGCCGATTACCTACGAGGTGGACCCGCATACCAGTTTCTGGCGGCGCATGGGTGTTGGTATTATGCGGATATTGCCGATCGAGTCGCAGTTGTAATTGATCGAACCTGAGATCGTTAACAACCCTCTCACCAGGGCGCAGAGAAGATAATCATACAGAGAATCTATAGCCATGCTGACATTAGAATCTATAACATCAAGAACTGTATCAGCATTGACCGGTATTGCTTTGCTGGTGATTATACTGTCAGCCTGTTCATCAAAAGAAGAATCCATCACGGCAGGTCAGGCGGTCGTCGAATATGACCTGCTATATACCCTGCCCGAAGAAACCATTTCTTATGATGAAAAAGTCCGCCCCATTCTTGAAAGTCGCTGCGTGGTTTGTCATGGCTGTTATGATGCGCCCTGCCAGTTAAAGCTGACTTCACCGGAAGGTATTCATCGCGGCGCCAGTAAAGAAAAGGTCTACGATGCCGCCCGTATAAAACCCGCAGATCCGACGCGTTTGTTTATCGATGCAATGACAACCGCCGAGTGGCGACAGAAAGGCTTTGCTTCGGTGTTGAATATAGGCGACAACAATCCGCGAGCCAACCTGGAAGGCTCGGTGATGTACCGCATGTTGCGGCAAAAGCAAGTGTATCCGCAGGCACGTACCGGTATGCTCAGTGATGATTTCGATCTCGGTCTTGACCGTGCCCAGACCTGTCCAACTATTGACGAATTCGACGATTATGCTTCCAGACACCCGCAAGGCGGTATGCCGTTTGCGATGCCAAACCTGGACCGGGATGAATACAACACGCTGGTTCACTGGCTGGCGCAGGGCGCGCCGATGCCGGATGACAAGCAGCCCTCAGAAGTAGCTGCAAAACAGATCAATCAATGGGAGACGTTCCTTAATGGTGACAGTGATAAAGAAAAGCTGGTCAGCCGTTATCTGTATGAACATCTGTTCCAGGCGCATTTGCATTTCGAGGCTACGGGTGCCCGTGAATTTTATCGCCTGGTGCGATCAGCAACACCGCCAGGGAAACCTGTAGAAGTCATAGCTACGCGGCGTCCCTATGGCGATTCGAAAGGCAGGATTTATTATCGCCTGGTGCGCCACCAGGGCAGTATTGTTGCCAAGACGCACATGGTCTATGAATTGTCTGCAAAACGGATGCAGCGCTACCAGGAGCTGTTTTTCGAACCTGATTACGATGTTGCGAGTTTGCCTTCCTATGAGCCTGCCGTTGCATCGAATCCAATCAAGACATTCTCCGCCATACCGGTGAAATCACGCTACCGCTTCCTGCTCGATGAAGCGCGTTTCTTTATCGAGGGATTCATCAAGGGGCCGGTTTGCCGCGGCCAGGTCGCGCTCAATGTTATCGAGGACCAGTTCTGGGTCGTTTTCTTCGATCCTGATTCACCAATCATGCCGCTGCATGATGATTTTTTGAATGAGGTGTCCGAGTACCTGGCGTCACCTGCCGAGCTTGAAGACAGCCTCAGGGTGCTGAGCAGCAGGAAGCATTACCGGAAGCTGTTCCAGAAATATATTCACACTAAGGAAAGCTTAAGTGCAGAGTTTGGTCCACTCAATATTCGCGATGCGGTACGGTATATCTGGAATGGCGATGGCGGCAGGAACCCGAACGCAGCGCTGACCGTCTTCCGGCACCTGGACAGCGCTTCAGTAAACTTCGGTTTCATTGGAGATTATCCTGAAACGGCCTGGGTCATCGATTACTCGGTACTGGAACGGATTCATTACCTGCTGGTTGCGGGTTACGATGTTTATGGCAACCTGGGCCACCAGTTGAATACACGGCTGTATATGGATTTCCTGCGCACGGAAGGCGAGGACTACTTCCTGGTATTCATGCCGGCAGACAAGCGCAAGCAGATACGTGATGCCTGGTACCAGGGCATTCGCGAAAGTAACAAGTTTGATGAGGGTGAAGCGCGCTGGCTAAAGAGGGAATATGTTACCGGCTATGAGACCGACACGCCGCAACTCGAGTTCTATCGGCTTCTTGAGCATTATCTTGGTCCTGTGTCAGGAGCGCGTGACTACATCAATCGTTGCACTGCCGAGGAATGTAAGCCCTTAACAAACAAGGAGGTTCTGCGCGTTGATACGGCTATGCAGAAAGCAGCGAAAATGGACGGACCCATCGTCCAGTTTTTACCTGATCTTGCCTTTGTGCGCGTAATGATGGGCGGAAACCCGGATGCGGACCTTGCCTACACCATGATCAATAACAAGGCTTATAAAAGTGTTTCGTCAATGTTTGAAGGAGAGAAACTGGGTGATCGCCGTGATTATGAATATGATACCCAGACGGTGGTAAGGTGGCTGGAGGGTTCCTATCCGAATTTCTTCTATGTGGTGAAACTGGATGATATCGAGCGCTTCGTGGAGGAGTACAATGCCATAGCAAATCGCCAGGATTACGAAGCCTTTGTAGCACGTTATGGTTTACGCCGCACCAGCGAGGATTTCTGGATGCAAGCCGACTGGTTCAATGACAAGTATGCGCAAGAAGAGCCAGGACGCTCTGGCATCTATGATTTGAATCGCTATCAGAATCGGTAAAATGTATAAATGTTTCATCATTAAATGAAGAGTCGATATAGTCGCAAGTTGTCATTTCCGCCTGCTCAGGGGTGTCCCTGGGTCAATGGATTTCTGTGTTAATTCGGCCGTCCTGTGCTATGGCTTTTGGGCCGTATTTTATGCGTTCAAATCTGATCCAGTCAGATTTGCCGCAGTAAAGGTGGGCAATATGATAATCGGAGTTTCAATTGAATAAAGATTACATCAAATTTATCATTGCTTTACTTGGGTCTTGCGCCATAACTACGGCTCATGCGGATAATGAACTCGATCATTCAGAGTTCTACAAAAGCGCCAGGTTTGCGTTGGGCATCGGTGCGGCTATCGTAAGGTTCGATACCAAGCTGAAGTTCACCGATAAAACCAAAGTGAATTTCGACAGTATTTTTATTGATCCGGAAGGCAATCTTGACCTGCCGGAATTATCATCGGTGACAACATATTATGGTGTCTGGAATATCAATCCGAAGCATAGCCTTGGATTCACCTTTTTTAATGTTAATCGTGAATCGAGCATATTGAGCTTCGATGAAACGCTGGAAGATGTCACGATTGTAGGCGAAGCAAAACTGAAAGACACGACAAACTTCTATCAGCTAAATTATGGTTACACCTTGTTCAAGGATTACCGCAGTAATATCAAGCTGGCTGCAGGTGTCTATGGCGTTGACCTGGAATATATCTTCGAGGCGGAAGGTGAGATTACTGTCGATGGTGTAACTGAACAGGGTGAAATCTACGAGGAAGCCAAAGTGTTTGCTCCGTTGCCCATGGTGGGGCTGGATTTCTGGTATGCATTTACACCCAGGTGGGCCCTGTCCACTAAAGTGACTTTTGTTATCGGTTCCTATGAGGATGTAAGTGCGACTGTGATACAGGCAGGTATTAATGCGCAATACCGCTTGACAAATCACATCGGACTGGTATTTGGCCTGGCCAGTTTTGATGCGCAAATAGATATCGAAGATGAAACGGACAAGCAGGAAGTCTCATATGGCTATGACGGAGGCTACGCCGGTGTACACTTCATGTTCTAGAAGACAGTGCGAGATCTTGCGCTGAAATTGAAATAAAAATAAACAGAAACCGGCACGGAGACAGAACATTGAGTCAAGATGCAGTAAATAAATCAGTTCTGGCACTGATGGTGATAGCCATCTCGGTGCTTTTCCTGTCGATGATTCATCAGTTCCTGATGGCCATTTTTCTTGCCGGCCTTTTCAGTGCATTGGCGAGACCTGTCTATCGTCGCCTGAAAGTTGCATTCAAAGGTCATCGGCATATGGCTTCTGTGACAACGTTGCTGTTGATGATTGTTGTCGTGCTAATACCGATGCTGCTATTGATTGGTATTGTGGTCGCGCAGGCGGTTGACGTCGGCCAGACGGCCACTCCCTGGATCAAGGAGAATCTGGAACAACCCGACAGAATTTCTGCTTACTTGCAGCATCTTCCGTTCTACGATCAGCTGGTACCCTACCGTGAAGTCATCCTGGAGAAAGCGGGTAAAATTGTAGGTGCAATCAGCAAGTGGATCGTGGGCGGGCTTTCGCAGGCAACTTTAGGTACGGCCAACTTCCTGTTCATGTCATTTGTTTTCCTGTACACGATGTACTTTTTCCAGATGGATGGCAACAAGCTGATCAGAAAGATTCTCTACTACCTGCCGCTGAACAGCGATGATGAGAACCTGATGCTGGAAAAGTTTACCTCGGTAACACGAGCCACTATCAAGGGGACAATGCTGATCGGGATATTACAGGGTGGTCTGGCCGGCGGTGCTTTTGCAGTTGCCGGTCTGGACAATGCCGTGTTCTGGGGAACCGTGATGGCAGTATTGTCGATTATCCCGAGTGTAGGGTCAGCACTGGTGTGGATCCCCGCGGGGATCATCCTCATTGCACATGGTGATACCGTCGCAGGAGTGGGATTGTTGGCCTTTTGTGGCGTGGTTGTCGGCAGTCTGGATAATGTGCTGCGCCCGATACTCGTCGGTAAGGATACGAAGATGCACGAGCTGATGATCTTCTTCAGTACCCTGGGCGGTATCATGATGTTTGGCATCACCGGTATCTTTATTGGTCCGTTGATCGCTTCATTGTTCGTGACTATCTGGGAACTGTATGGCCTGGCTTTCAGCGATGTTTTGCCCGAGGTGCATCGCAGCAAGGCCTCTTCTGCGAATGCTGATTCGACCCATGAGAAACAAGCGGATGAATAACCGTTCTCCTGCAAGCTACCAGGAACGATTCGAGATTATTTTTAGCCGCAAGGAACGCAAAAGTCGCGAAATATTTTTTAACCGTCATTCCCGAGAAAGCGGGAATCTAATGACTTCAAGACTCTAGATTCCCGCTTTCTCGGGAATGACAGTATAAATTATTCTCTGCGTTCTTTGCGCCTCCGCGCCTTCGCGTTGAAATCAAACTTTTGTTATCGCCACAGTTGCCGGCTATCCTGCGGGTGGGTGTAGTATCTGCTGTCATAGGCGTTGCCGGTTACGCCCGTATTTATCCTGCTCACATCACCTGCGACTTTATTAATGTTCTGATTAATCGTTGAAATGTTGGCTGACAGCAGTTCCAGGCTGGAATTAAAACTATTCAGATCGTTCGCCATGACGCTGATGGATATGTTCATCGCTTCTGTTTGTGCTGTCACACTGTCCAGCCTGTTCGATAATGAATCGACCATTTCATCCGGATGATCATTGATTCTGATGTTGTAGAAGGCAATTACAATGACACCCATCGCGATGATGAAGGTGAGGAATCTGAGTAGCGTATCGTGCTGCCTGGTTGTCTGATTATGTGCGATCTGTTGCTTCAACATTTGATTGGACTGGTCGAGCCTTTCAAGGCCCTGCTCGAGACTGTTGATGAGTGCCATGACATCTGTGGCAGTGACATACTCCTCGTACTGCGCATTCTCAACTTCAGATTCGGCAGGCTGGGTAGCCTCCGAAGCTGATTCCGGCACTGATTCCGCTCTGTGCTTCTCCTTTCTGGATTTCTCAGCTTTGTCTTTTTTCTTCCCCATGACGTGTCCCCCGTAAATTACCTTGAACCGATTATGCCATTCAATGTGTAAATGTAGCGAAATATGATATAAGTCACTGTTTTTGATGTTGAGGAAGATATAAGATTGGCAGGCACAGGCGTTTGGAGAAAAAATAACCTGGTACCGGATAACAATTCTCCAGTGGAATAGCCAGTGAAGAGATGTAACCGGGAGTAACAACCCGCGAGAGCACCTGAAAAGGGCGGGTATCAATGACTGAGGATTCGTAATGAGATCTGTTAACCCTTTTGCAAAGAATATTGTTGTACTGTTGTTTGCGGCATCCATTATTTCTGTATCAGCTTTCAGTGCTGCTTACGCCGAAGAGGAAGCGCCGGTTTATGCGTTCCCGGATAAATGGATGCTGCGAGTTGGCAGCTATTTTGTCGATGGTGCAAATACACAGGTAAGCATAAATACACCTTCAGGGGCAGTGGGCACAACTATCGATTTCAAAAAGGATCTCGGTGGAGAAGACAGTGAAACTATCCCGAGGGTGGATGCTTATTATCGCTTCAACCAAAGACATCGTATCGATTTCACTGCATTCAGTATTGACAGGACCGGGCAAAGAACGCTGTCTGCTGATATTAAAATCGGTGAAGATATTTATAATATCAATGAAACATTATTATCGGATATTGAATATACACTGTATAAAGTGGGTTATAACTATTCATTCTAC
>JASFVM010000078.1:0-9411 GCA_050049835.1 Gammaproteobacteria bacterium | reverse complement strand
CGTGAACAATTGATTGTGCACAATTGGACGGCTTGGCTTGCGGGTAAGGTCCAAGCCACCTAAAATGCCGTCTCTCTAGAATCTTCCGTTCAGACTGATGTCTGAACACTTGCATAACCACTCAACTGGAGTAACGCATGGCCTGGAATGAACCTGGCGGTAACGGCGATAAGGACCCTTGGGGTAATCGTGGCAATCAGGGCCCCCCTGATCTTGACGAGGTCTTCAGGAATTTTCAGAAGAAATTCGGCAGCCTGTTCGGCGGCAAGGGCGGCGGCCGAGGTGGCCGCGGTTCGGGTAAAGGTGGCAATATCGGTATCGGTATTGTTATCGCGATCGTCCTGGCATTCTGGATGGCGACCGGTTTCTACATTGTCGAAGAGGCCGAGCGTGGCGTTGTGCTGCGTTTCGGCAAGCATGTCGATACCACCCAGAGCGGCCTGCACTGGCATTTACCGACACCGATAGAATCCGTTACCAAGGTAGACGTCACCAAGGTCCAGCCCGTACCGCTACGTGCAACCATGCTGACCCAGGACGAGAATATCGTTGATATTGAAGGCACGATCCAGTACCAGGTGGCTGACGCAACAGCCTACCTGTTCAACGTGCGCACACCAGAGATTTCACTGTCGCAGGCTGCTGAAAGTGCACTGCGTGAAAGTATCGGTCAGAGCAAGATGGACTTTGTGATCACGGAAGGTCGTGGCCAGATTGCATTCCAGGTTGAAAATAACATCCAGGAGATCATGAATGGCTACGGTACCGGTATCAAGGTGATCAAGGTCAATATTCTCAACGCCAAGCCGCCGGAAGCGGTCAAGGATGCTTTCGATGATGTAACCCAGGCACGTGAGGATGAAGTACGCTTGCGCAACGAGGCTGAATCCTACCGCAACGAAGTTCTGCCCAAGGCACGTGGTGCAGCAGCCCGTTTACGTGAGGAAGCCGATGCCTACAAGAAAGAGGTGATTGCAAAAGCGGAAGGTGAGGCGGAACGTTTTACCCAACTGCTGAAAGAATACAGGAAAGCACCTGCTGTTACCCGTGACCGTCTCTATCTCGATATGATGGAATCGGTACTGGCTAACAGCTCCAAGGTCATGGTTGATGTGCAGGGCAGCAACAACCTGCTTTACCTGCCGCTGGATAAATTGATGTCACGTGCTGCCGCGGCCGATACCCTTACAGACAGCCTCGGCAACCTGACACAGCAGCAGGATCTGTTGCGACGGCTAAAACAGGATGAACAGCGAACCCGTAACAATTTACGCACAAGGGAGAGTAGATAATGGTATCCAACCTGATTAAATTCGGCATACCGGTTCTGGCCCTGGTCATATGGGCATCAGTGTTTACGGTTGATGAACGCCAGAAAGCGATACTGTTCAAGTTCGGTGAAATTCTGCGCTCCGATTTCGAACCCGGTCTGCATTTCAAGATGCCGATTATCAACAACGTCAGAAAATTCGACCAGCGCATACTGACCATCGACCAGCAGCCTGAACGTTTTCTTACCGCGGAAAAGAAGGACCTGATCGTCGATTCCTTCGTCAAGTGGCGTATTAACGACGTCGAGCAGTATTTCAAGACCACCCAGGGTGACGAGGCCCAGGCTGGCAGGCTGCTTTACCAGAACATTAACAATGGCTTGCGTGATGAGTTTGGTAAGCGAACGGTACAGGAAGTGATCGCCGGTGACCGCACCGAAATCATGAAAATCATGACCGCGGAGGCGACCGAAAAAGCCAGGACCCTGGGTATCGAGGTGATCGACGTGCGTATCAAGAAAATTGATTTGCCGGCACGCGTCAGCGATTCTGTCTACAGGCGTATGCGCGCCGAGCGTGAACGTGTCGCCAGGGATTTTCGTTCCAAGGGCGCAGAAGCTGCTGAACGTATTCGTGCTGATGCCGATCGCCAGCGCAGCGTGATCCTGGCAGAAGCCTATCGTGACTCTGAAATTGTTCGCGGTGAAGGCGATGCCAGGGCGACAGAGATTTATGCCAAGGCCTTCAATAACGATGAAGAATTTTATCGGTTCTATCGCAGCCTGAACGCATACAAGAACAACTTCTCGACATCTGATGATGTGATCCTGCTGGAACCGAATTCCGAATTCTTCCGCTACTTCAAAGATTCCAGCGGCAAGAAGTAACCAGTGCAATGTGGGATGACCTTGTACGTGCCATTGCGCTGGTGCTGGTAATTGAAGGCATGTTGCCATTTCTGACGCCTGATGGATGGCGCCAGGCTATGATCCAGGCAGGCCGTCTGTCGGATAAAGCGCTGCGTTTGGTTGGCTTTATCAGCATGCTTATCGGTGTGCTCATACTCTACCTGACAAGATAATTTGATGACGGTTAACGGACACTGGATATTACCGCAAGGTATTGAGGAAGCGCTGCCCGAACAGGCGGCACGGCTGGAGTGTTTGCGTCGTAACCTGCTCGATTTGTACGCGAGCTGGGGATACGAAATGGTGATGCCACCGTTTATCGATCACATCGAATCACTGCTTACCGGCACCGGGCATGATCTCGACCTGCAGACATTCAAACTGGTTGATCAGCTTAGCGGCCGTACCCTGGGCATTCGTGCTGACATGACGCCGCAGGTTGCGCGCATCGATGCCCACCAGCTCAATACAAACGTACCAAGCCGCCTTTGCTATATCGGCACCGTGCTGCACACGCGTTCTGACAGTTTTGGCAGCAGCCGCAGCCCGCTGCAGGTGGGTGCCGAACTGTACGGTCATGCCGGGGTCGAGTCGGATGTTGAAGTACTTGATCTGATGCTGAAAACATTCGAGGTTGCCGGTGTGAATGATATCTATCTTGATATCGGCAATGTTGATATCTACAAGAATCTTGCCAAACAGGCGGGCCTGACAGAGGCAGACGAAATTCGTCTGTTTGAACTTCTGCAGCAAAAAGCGGTGACTGAAATCGGTCAACTCGTTGCCAGCCTCAGTGTTGACGCATCACTGGCAAAGATGTTTACCCAGCTCGCAGAACTGAACGGCGATGTCTCCATCCTCGAGCGTGCACGTAAACAGCTCAAGCAGGCCGGCCCCGATGTCCTTGCAGCCATTGATTATCTTGAGCAGGTCTCGCATGGTGTCAGTAAACATAACAAGGTTATCCGCTTGAATGTCGACCTGGCCGAATTGCATGGCTACCATTACCACACAGGCGTGGTTTTTGGTGCGTTTGTACCACAGCTGGGTCAGGAAATTGCGCGCGGTGGTCGCTATGATGATATCGGCAAAATATTCGGACGCGCCAGGCCGGCGACTGGTTTCAGTACAGACCTGAAGCAGCTGATCAACCTGTCTACCTGCGATATACAGGTACCACAAAAAATTCTGGCGCCTGCCGAAGAAGATGAAGCGCTTCAGCAAAAAATCGATACGCTTCGTGCCGAAGGTTATTGTGTCAGCAGGATGTTACCCGGACAGGTTGATGATGCTGCAGCGATGGGCTGTAGCCAAAAGCTTGAACAAATCAACGGCCAATGGCAATTGGTCCCGATCGAATCTTAATTACTAAAGGTTTTATTCATGGCAAGAAATGTTGTCGTGCTCGGCAGCCAGTGGGGTGATGAGGGCAAAGGTAAAGTTGTTGATTTATTAACAGAGCGCGCTGCAGCGGTCGTACGTTTTCAGGGTGGTCATAACGCGGGACATACACTGGTCATCGGTGAAGAGAAAACCGTACTTCACCTTATCCCGTCCGGCATCTTGCGTGACAGCGTTATGTGCCTGATCGGCAATGGCGTTGTACTGTCACCCTCCGCGCTGTTCGAAGAACTGGAGATGCTCGAGAAACGCGGTGTACCTGCTACCGAGCGTTTACGCATATCGGAAGCCTGTCCGTTGATTTTGCCTTATCACATTGCGCTTGATCAGGCACGGGAAATTGCTCGCGGCAAGTCGGCCATTGGCACCACCGGTCGGGGGATTGGTCCGGCCTACGAAGACAAGGTGTCCCGCCGCGGTATTCGTCTTGCAGATTTGCTGGATGAAAAGAGCTTTGCAGAAAAGCTGAAAACTGTGATGGATTATCACAACTTCACCCTGAAGCATTATTTCAACGCAGATGAAGTCGACTACCGGCAGGTGCTTGATGAATGCCTTGGTTATCGTGACAAGCTGGCGGCATTGATCGCCGATGTTCCCGGTATACTGACGGGTCTTCGCAAAGACGGAAAGAATGTCATGTTTGAAGGTGCCCAGGGTACCTTGCTCGATATAGATCAGGGCACCTATCCATTCGTAACTTCATCCAACACGACTGCGGGTGGTGCCAGCACGGGAAGCGGTATAGGACCACGTGATCTTGACTACATACTCGGCATCACCAAAGCCTATACGACGCGCGTCGGAGCCGGCCCGTTCCCTACGGAACTGTTTGATGAGATCGGCAATCACCTGGGAACAAAGGGTCATGAATTTGGCGCTACTACCGGGCGCAGTCGACGTTGCGGCTGGTTCGATGGCGTGGCATTGAGACGTGCCGCACAAATCAACAGCATGACGGGTTTGTGTATCACCAAGCTGGATGTACTTGATGGCCTGGAGACACTGAAGCTGGCTACCAGCTACAAGTTCAATGACAAGATCATTGATTTACCGCCGTTGGGTGCGGATGCTATTGAGCAATGTGAGCCGATCTATGAAGAGATGCCGGGCTGGAATGAATCTACAGTCGGAATCAAGGATCTTGACGCCTTGCCAGCCAATGCCAGGGCTTACCTCAACCGGATGGAAGAGATCGTCGGTGTTCCCGTTGATATCGTTTCGACCGGGCCCGAGCGTGACGAGACAATTATTCTGAATCATCCGTTTGGCTAACCTGTTCGCCGGGATTCAGAATCCAGGCCTGTAAATTCAGGTTTGGTCATGCAAGTGGCTGTTATATAGAGGTTAAAAAACAGAATAATTTCAGTGAATTAGCGACTGAATTGTTTTGACAACACAGTGTATTTAATGGAAACTTCAAACACTTCCGGTAGGCTATAGAATTTCGAGAATCAATAATGGCAGAAATCTTTTCAGATGAATGGGCGAAGGCCTATATGGATATATGGAATTCGGATCCGGAAATTACCGACATGTTGAGCAATGCCGGTTTCAATTCTGTCGTTGCGTTTGGTTATCAGGATGAAGATGATCCCCGCTTTGTCATGACAATTGAAAACGGTACGATGACTTCTATCGACAAGAAACCGGCGGCTGAAATCAAGTGGGATCTTCGTGCCGGAGAGGATTTCTGGTTGAGCCTGCTTTCCAGGCCGCCCGGTTTGATGAAACTGGGCATCGCCTATACATCACGCAAACTGCGATTCAACAAAGGTGATTATGCCACGATGATCAAGGATCCGAGCCTGGCTGGAGCTTTCGTCAAGTGCTTTGCTTTAATGGGAAAGGTCGGATAATCAACCTGGTACGCAGTTTTCAACAGGCTGGCTTTTGCCGGCCTTTTTTATTGCTCAATATAAAGATAAAGCTCTTGTTGAACTGTCTTGATGCTAAAGCATTCTAACGACACTGGGAAAACAGACTCACGGAAACTTTGATGCACAAATACGATGTTGCGGTTATCGGCGGTGGTGCAGGCGGCCTGGTGGTTGCCAGCGTCGCTGCTCAGCTGGGTCTGGATGTGGCACTGATTGAAAAAGAAAAGCTGCTTGGTGGTGATTGTCTTCATTATGGTTGTGTACCCAGCAAGGCTTTGCTGAGAGCGGCACAGGTTGCTGACATGGCCAGGCGTGCAGGCGATTACGGGGTTCATGTCAGTCACGCGGAAGCAGATATTAAACAGGTCAACGCTTACATTAACCATGCTGTCACTACCATTCAGCATCATGACAGTCATCAGCGCTTTCGTGAGCTCGGGTGTGATATTTATACCGGTGCTGCCAGGTTTAAAAACACACACTGCATCCTCGCCGGTGATGCCGAACTGCGTGCCAGGCGTATTGTTATTGCAACGGGTTCGGTTGCCTGCGTCCCTGACATCGATGGCATCAGGCTGGTCGACTACCTGACCAATGAAGACATGTACAGCCTTGAGACAATACCGCAACATCTGCTTATACTGGGTGCAGGTCCTGTCGGTGTGGAAATGGCACAGGCTTATGCGCGGCTTGGGAGCCGGATAACCCTGATTGAACAGGCAGAGTACATATTGCCGCAATTTGATCGTGATGTTTCGCGCCTGTTGAAACAGCAGTTAATGTCTGATCACATAAATATCGTGCATGGTGGTGTACAGGAGCTGCGGCAATCAGGCGATCTCAAGACGGTTATACTGGCCGACGGACGTGAATTCAGTGGTGACAGTCTGCTGGTTGCGATTGGACGCGAGCCCGTTGTTGATGGTCTGGAACTGGATAAGGCCGGCGTTGACTACGACGACACCGGCATCAGGGTCAATACAAGAATGCAGACATCCAGCAGGCATATTTATGCCTGTGGTGATGTCACAGGATTGATGCCGTTTACCCATGTTGCGGAGCAGCAGGCTGGTGTAATTATTGCGAATGCATTTTTCAGGATACCGAAACACATGGACTACCGGGTAATACCGGCGGTCGTATATACTGAACCGGAATGTGCCCAGGTCGGGATGAGTATCGCAGATGCGGAACAGGATGATGCGGCCACTGTCATAGAGTTTGATATGCAACAACTGGACCGGGCGATAACGGATAAAACCACCCTGGGACTGCTTAAACTGGTTGTGCGCAAAGGCAGGCTGACAGGGGCCCACATGATAGGAGCCCATGCCGGTGAAATCATCCACGAGCTCGCACTGGCGATCCAGGAGAGAATGAAGCTGTCGAGAATCACGACGCTCGTGCATGCCTATCCTGCCTATTCGCAGATAAACCGGCGTGCAGCCGGGCAGTATTTTCGTAAGAGTCTGTTTAGTCAAAAAACAAAAATGCTGGTGCGGTTGCTGAACCGCTGGTTACCTTGAGGTGAAGTATGCTGGATACCCTTGAATACCTGAAGAATACCGATTTTCCATCAATACGCAGGGGCAAGCTTGATACCTTGCAGGTCAACCTTGGCTATATATGTAATCAACAATGTCTGCACTGTCATGTCAATGCCGGCCCGCAGCGTACTGAAATCATGGATCGTGCAAGGGTTGATGATGTCATCAGGTTTCTGCATAAACAGCAAATTACGACACTCGACCTGACGGGTGGTGCTCCTGAAATGAACCCTCATTTCAGGGATCTTGTTAAAGCAGCACGCGAGATCGGAGTGCATGTCATCGACCGTTGCAACCTGACGATTCTCGAAGAGCCTGGACATGAGCAGCTTGCCGGATTTATGGCAAACAACAATGTGGAAATCATTGCGTCGATGCCCTGTTACCTGGAAGAGAACGTCAATGCCCAGCGCGGCAAAGGCGTTTTTGAAAAAAGCATCAGGGGCTTGCAGCAACTGAATGCGATGGGCTATGGTTCCAGCGCAAACCTGGTACTCAACCTGGTGTATAACCCTCAGGGGCCCAGCCTGCCGCCATCCCAGGCGGAACTCGAACCGGCATACAAGCAAGTACTTGCTGAAAATTACGGCATTACGTTCAATAACCTGTTTACCCTGGCCAATATGCCAATCAAACGGTTTGGTAGTACCTTGCTGTCGAGGGGCGAATTCCAGTCTTACATGGATACCCTGAAAGCAGCACACAAGGATGAGAATCTTGCTTCAGTGATGTGCAAAAATCTGGTCAGCGTTGACTGGCAGGGCTATGTTTATGACTGTGACTTTAACCAGATGCTGGGTCTGGACCTCGGGGCAAGCAGTAGTAAAACGCATCTCAAGGACTTGATTGATGCTGATCTGCATAACAGGGCCGTGTTTGTCATGGACCATTGTTATGGTTGCACGGCGGGTCAGGGTTCGAGTTGCGGTGGTGCCCTGTCATAGCAAGCCCTGATGTTTTTGATAAGACTTCACAATACAATCAAATTGTTACTGATAGATGAAGGTTTCCATCATTATCCCTGTTCTTAACGAGGACAGGCTGATTGCCGGGACGCTGCGGGCATTACGTTACTGTCGTGAGTCGGGACATGAGATCATCGTTGTTGATGGTGGCAGCAGTGATAATACCGTATCGATAGCCGCGCAGGCAGCTGACAGGGTGTTGCATGGCAATACCAGCAGGGCGGCGCAGATGAACCGGGGAATTGATGCAGCACAAGGCGATATCCTGCTGTTCCTGCACGCGGATACCCGGCTTCCTGAAGATGCAATAGCAAATATTGTCAGTGCAGTAGAGGATGGTTGTTTCTGGGGGCGATTCAATGTGCGTCTTTCAGGCAACCACTTCCTGTTCAGAATTATCGAACGGATGATGAATCTGCGTTCCTGCATCACCGGCATTGCTACCGGTGATCAGGCTATTTTTGTCAGCAGTGAGAGCATCAGGGTCGTCGGTGGCTATCCTCAGTTACCGCTGATGGAAGACATCGTATTCAGTAAAAGCCTGCGAAACCTGGGCTGGCCGGCATGCATCAAACATCCGGTGATCACCTCAAGCAGGCGCTGGGAAGAAAAGGGCATTGTACAGACAGTGTTGCTAATGTGGCGACTGCGGTTGCTTTTCTTTATCGGCGTTCCTGCTGAGAAGCTGGCACGGCAGTACCGCTAATGGATCGAATTGTGAAATATCCTGACAGTGTCATCCTGGTGTTTGCCAAAGCGCCAGTCGCAGGTCAGGTCAATACACGGCTGGTACCTTTTATCAGCGCAGAGGAGGCTGCAGACCTGCACGAGAAATTTACCCGTGATCGGTTGCAAATGTGCACTGCGGCAAACTTGTGCGATGTGCAGTTATGGTGCTGCCCTGACACGTCGCATCGTTTATTTTCCGACTGCAGCAGGTTGTTTGATATTACCTTGCACAAGCAAGACGGCGCCGATCTGGGAGCGCGTATATCAAACGCAATCACGCATTTGCTCGGTGCGTATAAAAAAATTGTTGTCATCGGTACTGATGCACCTGCGCTGGGTAGCAAAATCATTGATGACGTAATCAGGCAGCTGAATGAAAGGGACGTGGTACTGGTGCCTGCAGAAGATGGCGGCTATGTATTGCTGGGCGTGACAACGTATCATGAAAACATCCTTGCCAATGTACCCTGGGGTTCAGAACAGGTGCTTTCCAGGACGGTAGCGAATATTGAGAGCCTGGGCTTGAAATATGAACTGCTTGGCGAGTGCTGGGATGTAGACAGACCCGAAGACCTGCAGCGCTATTTCGAACTAAAGATGTAGCAGGATGTCTTCAGGGCTATTGATAATGGCATCCGCTCCCCAGGCAGCGACGTCTTCATCGCTGCTGATGTAACCGTATCCGGCTACCAGCGTTTTCATGCCTGCGT
>JASFVM010000167.1:0-6273 GCA_050049835.1 Gammaproteobacteria bacterium | reverse complement strand
AGTCTGCCGTGTTGAATGATCAGGCAAGCTGAAACAACAAGATCTGTTCCGTGATCCTGTCCACGTCGTGCCGGCAGAGGATAAATCGCGATTGGAGCGACTTTCGGCAGCATTTCTATTGACGGGCTTTTCTGCCTGCTACCACGGTTACCGAGTCCTTCGGGGCGATAGCTGACATTCACTGTCGTTTGATTGCGATATTCTATATACGACACTTCGTCCCGATACGGTATTCAAGCGCTTGAGCTGGATAGCTGTTAGACTTACGCTCGAAATCAGGGGCAAGCACCTGAAAAAATATTATAAGTTATTGATTATAAAAGGAGCGTGGTGCCGAGAAGAGGACTTGAACCTCCACGGGGTTACCCCCACTAGCACCTGAAGCTAGCGCGTCTACCAATTCCGCCACCTCGGCATGGCTAAATCCTGCGATTGCAGGCCGCGAACTTTACCCTGCGACCTTGTACTTGTCAATTTGATCAAACCCGTTACAAAATACCGAAATAATGATCCGTAAAGCAACGAAAAAGAAGAAAAATCCACGTAAAAGTCCTGAGCGTACTAAGGCTACGACCAGTCGTCACAAAAAAGACCCTGATGCGGCACTTGAGGCCGAACGCTACGATAACCCGATCGCGAGCAGGAAGCTGATACTGAACGAAATCAAGCGTGAAGGCGCGCTGACTTTCCAGTCACTGGCAGAACACCTGAACATCAGCAAAGACGATCAGCTCGATGCACTGGGTAGAAGGCTCAGGGCAATGGTACGAGATGGTCAGCTGGTACAAAACCGGCGTGGTGGTTACCTGCCGGTCGATGAATCACACCTGGTACGTGGCCGTGTCATTGCCCACCCGGACGGCTATGGCTTCCTGGTGCCGGAAACCGGCGGTGATGATCTCTACCTCCACGCCAGACAGATGCGCACCCTGTTACACGGCGACAAGGCTGTTGTTCGCGTTTCCGGTGTCGACCGTCGCGGTCGGCTGGAAGGTGCGGTCATCAGCGTATTCGAGCGTGCCAACAAATATATTGTCGGTCGTTTGTTTATCGAAAGCGGCGTCGCCTTTGTGGTCGCCGATAACAAGCGTATTACACAGGACATTCTTATCCCCGATAACGCCATTAACGGTGCTGCCAGTGGCCAGATTGTCAAAGTCGAAATCATTGAGCAGCCAACCTTCAAGCGTCAGCCTATTGGCAAGGTGGTTGAGGTACTGGGTGATCACATGGCACCGGGTATGGAAGTCGATATCGCGATACATAATTATGGTTTGCCGCACGAGTTTCCCGAAAAAGTAACCGCCGATGCCGATAAATGGGGCGACAGCGTACGCAACAGGGACAAGGAAGGCCGGGTCGATTTACGCAGTGTGCCGTTGGTTACGATCGATGGTGAAGATGCCAGGGATTTCGATGATGCGGTTTATTGTGAACCGCTGGACGAGAAGAAGGATGCAGGCTGGCGGCTGATTGTTGCCATAGCCGAAGTTGCACATTATGTGCAGATCAACTCGGCGCTGGACAAGGAAGCCTATGATCGTGCCACATCGGTTTATTTTCCGGGCAGGGTGATTCCGATGCTGCCGGAAAACCTGTCCAACGGCCTGTGCTCGCTGAATCCTGAAGTCGATCGCCTCTGTCTTGTCTGCGAAATGAACATATCGAAAGCAGGTGAAATCGACGACTATACGTTTTATGAAGCGATGATTAAATCGCATGCGCGCCTGACCTACGCAAAAGTGGCGGATGCGATCGTCGAACGCAAACCCGATGCGTTGCAGGCTGTCGGCGACCTGTTGCCGCACCTGGAAAACCTGCACGCCATGTACAGGAAGATGGACAAGGCACGGCAGAAACGTGGTGCGATTGATTTCGATACGACCGAAACCAAGTTCGAATTCACCCACGATATGCGCATCAGGAATATTCATCCGCTGGTCAGGAATGATGCACACAAGCTTATTGAAGAGTGTATGATTGCGGCCAATATCTGCGCCGCGCGGTTTATTGCGCGCCACAGGATACCAAGCCTGTACCGCGTGCACGAGCCACCGGATGACGACAAGCTGGAGGAGTTAAGGGGTTTTCTTGGTGACCTTGGTCTCAGGCTTGGTGCGCCATCCAGAAAAATATCACCGCGGGATTACGCCAAACTATCCAGTATGGTGAGGAAGCGCGAGGACGTGCACCTGATCCAGACCCTGATGCTGCGTTCGATGCAGCAGGCCGCGTACCGCCCGGATAACATCGGTCACTTTGGTCTGGCGCTGAAACATTATACGCATTTCACGTCGCCGATCAGGCGCTACCCCGATTTGCTGGTACATCGTGCCATCAAGCACATTATCCAGAAACGCAAGAAACGTGATTTCCCCTATGACCAGAACACGATGAACACCTTCGGTGAGCATTGTTCGGCTAATGAGCGCCGTGCAGATGAGGCGACGCGTGATGCCGAGTTTGCGATGAAATGTGAATATATGCTGGACAAGGTGGGTAGTGAGTTTACCGCGCGTGTCACCGGCGTGGTCTCTTTCGGTCTGTTTGTCGAGCTGGATGAGTATTATGTTGAAGGCTTGATCCACATAACCAGCCTGCCCAAGGATTACTATGACTTTGATCCCATATCACACCGGCTGACAGGCGAAAACAGGGGGATGGTCTTCAGGCTGTCAGACAAGGTTAAAGTACGTCTTGCCAATGTCGATATGGATGAACGCCGGATTGATTTTGAACTGATTAAATAGGTTAACCACAGAGGCACAGGGAGCACAGTGAATAATTTTGTGTTCTTCTTGTAAAAATGAGCAAGCACAAAACGGAGATGATTTTCGGTATTCACGCGGTAGAGTCTGCGCTCAGAACTCACCCTGAACAGGTATTGCAGCTGTGGATTCAGGCGGGTCGCAAGGACAGGCGTATGCAGACAGTGCTACGCCTTGCAGACAGGCAGGGTGTCTCGATCGAAACATGTTCACGTGATGTGCTGCAGAAAAAAAGTGCGGATAACAAGCACCAGGGCGTGGTTGCAAAAATCCGTATCGATAAACAATCGCAACCTGACCTCGAAGATATTCTTGCACGACAGGAATTGTTGCTGCTGGTGCTCGATGGTGTGCAGGATCCGCATAACCTGGGTGCCTGTCTGCGTTCGGCGGATGCCTGCGGTGCCGATGCCGTCATTGTTTCTAAGAACCGTTCTCCCGGGCTCACGCCGGTGGTGCGTAATGTCGCCAGCGGCGCGGCAGAAACGACACCCTTTATCCAGGTATCAAACCTTGCGCGGCTATTGCAACAGTTAAAGCACAATAATGTCTGGGTAGTGGGCACGGCCGGCGAGGCGAGTACCAGTCTTTATCAAAGTACTGCGAGCAACAGGATGGCGGTTGTCATGGGTTCTGAAGGCGAGGGCATGCGCCGGTTGACGCGGGAATCCTGTGATGAGCTGATTTATATCCCGATGCAGGGTCATGTCGAGAGTCTGAATGTTTCTGTCGCAACCGGTATCTGCCTGTTTGAATACCGGCGTAAACTGGCTGCGCAGAATGCCGCATAAACTCAGCATGGTTGTCCCCGGGTTGTGTGGACCACTACCGGACAGTGCAAACCTTGAAACTGCAACCCGTCCGCTTGTGGATCTGCTGCGCCAGGCCCGCAGGAAAAAAACCGCAGGCAGTGACATTTACACACAATTATCCGCTCTGTTCGGGTTGAAGACTGAACGACCTTTTCCAGTGGCGGCTGTGTCAATGCTGGGTCATGGCCTGGCGCCCGGGAATGACTGCTGGATCCATGCCGATCCGGCAAACCTGCAGGCGGATATGGACCGCGCTATTCTCAGTGACAGCCAGCTGCTGCATATTCGACCGGATGAGGCTGAAAGACTGGTTAAGCAGCTCAATGATCATTTTGCAGTCGACGGTTTATCGATAGTCATGGCGGATGAAAACAACTGGTTTATCAAGCTGGATGATTGCAATCTGCAAACAACGCCGCTGCCCAGTGCTGTCGGCAGAAACATCAATCATCTGATGCCAGCAGGTGAAGCGGCTGCCCGCTGGCAGCCTGTGCTCAATGAAATTCAAATGCTGCTGCACATGAGCGATGTTAATCAACAGCGTGAAGACAGGGGCATGGCTCCCGTCAACAGTCTGTGGTTATGGGGTGAAGGTGTGCTGCCTGAGCGTGGAGATAGCGATATCACCCATGTCTATGCGGATGATGCACTAACCAGCGGCGCGGCAAAACTTGATCAGATAAAATTTTCACCACTGACGGATCCGATACCGCTGGCCTATGCCATGCAACAAGACGGGCATTCACTGATTTGTTTAAAACAACTTGATGGGCCGTGTAATTATGGTGATACATCGGCCTGGCTTGATCAACTGACCGATGTCGTGGAAGACTGGCTCAAACCGTTAATCGAAACGGCCAGGAGTCTTGATGCAGAAGTCAATATTTATCCCTGTAATGGCGTGCGTTATCATTTCGACAATAAAAACAAATTCCGTATCAGCGACCTGATATTCTGGAAAAAGGACCGTCTGCAGGACTATGTCGAAACACAGTAGAGTAAGGAAAATACACCGCCGCAATCTCGGGATATCGGATGAACTTGAACAGGCTTCATTGCATCCGGTGTTGAAGCGTATCTATGCCAACCGTCATGTCCGCAATCTCTCCCAGGTCGATTACTCGCTCGATCGGTTGATCAGTTTTCATGATCTCAAGGGCGTCGATGCTGCAGCAGATATTGTTGCCGATGCGGTTGTCAGCGGTCAGCGACTATTGATCGTTGGTGACTATGATGCTGATGGTGCCACCAGTACAGCGCTGGTTGTGCGCGCGCTCAAAAGTTTCGGTGATGTAAATGTCAATTATCTGGTGCCCAACCGGTTTGAATACGGTTACGGCCTGACACCGGAGATCGTCAACGTTGCCGGTGAATTTTCACCTGATGTGTTGATTACTGTTGATAATGGCATATCCAGTATTGAAGGTGTCAACGCGGCTAAACAGCACAATATCAAGGTCGTTATCACTGATCATCACCTGGCGGGAAAGCAGTTGCCCGATGCCGATGCCATTGTAAATCCCAATCAGCCGGGTTGTGAGTTTGCCAGTAAATCAATCGCCGGTGTCGGGGTAGCGTTTTACCTGATGCTGGCAGTCAGGGCTTCATTAAGGAACAGGGACTGGTTTAATCATCAGCGCCCCGAGCCCAATATGGCGGACCTGCTTGACCTGGTTGCGCTGGGCACCGTTGCCGATGTTGTCGCACTGGATGAAAACAACCGCATACTGGTTCAACAGGGTATCCGAAGAATTCGTGCCGGCAAGACCGGGGCCGGTATCAAAGCGCTGTTCCATGCCGCAGGCAAGGACATTAGATCCTGCAGTAGCATGGATTTCGGATTTTTTATCGGACCGAGGTTAAACGCGGCCGGCAGACTGGAAGACATGTCAGCAGGTGTTGAATGCCTGCTCACGGATTCGGTTTCGGTAGCAGAGAATATCGCCACCGAACTGAATAATCTGAATAATCAACGCAAGCGTATAGAACAGGATATGCTCAGCCAGGCGCTCGATGACATGGAGGCCATTCTTGCAACACTGGAAGGCAGCCAGCTGCAGGCCGGGCTCTGTCTTTATAACAGTCAGTGGCACCAGGGTGTGATCGGTTTGCTGGCATCGAGAATCAAGGAGCGTTTTCATCGCCCGGTGATCGCGTTTGCCGATGCCAGTGAGGATGTCGGCAACAGGGAGTTGAAAGGGTCTGCACGATCAATCCAGGGACTGCATATTCGTGATGTACTCGACACCATTGCCACCAGGCATCCGGGCCTGATACAGAAGTTTGGAGGACATGCCATGGCGGCGGGATTGAGTGTCAACAAGGATAACTTCGAGACTTTCAGGCAGGCTTTCGAGCAGGAAGTGGCATCGCTGCTGTCTGAAGACGAACTCGAGGAAGTTGTGGAAACGGATGGCAGCATTGATCCGGATTACATGTCACTGGAAACTGCCGAGATCATCGGTTCGGCAGGGCCCTGGGGGCAGCATTTTCCTGAACCGGTTTTTGATAACCAGTTTGAACTACTGGAGTGGAAGATCGTTGGCGAAAAGCATCTCAAAATGCAGTTAAGACACCATCAAGGCGGCAACGCGGTCAATGCCATTGCTTTCAACACCGTTGCGGATGATCTGCCTTCTTTTGAAAAAATACACGTTGCCTACCGCCTGAATATCAATGAATTCAGAAATACC
>JASFVM010000350.1:0-3130 GCA_050049835.1 Gammaproteobacteria bacterium | reverse complement strand
TGATTGTTGACTGTTTGAGCGCGGCCGAAGCATGAATGTATACCCCGTCATGCGCAAACTGCTGTTCATGTTCGATCCTGAGCGTGCACATGCATTGTCCATGGCTTTGCTGGAGGTTGCCTACAGGTTGAAGCTGACCAGGCTGCTGTTTGGTAAAAGAAAATCTGCGCCGGTTAACGTAATGGGTATTGATTTCCCCAACGCGGTAGGACTTGCCGCGGGCCTGGACAAGAACGGTGATCATATCGATGCACTGGCAGCCTGTGGTTTCGGTTTTGTGGAAATCGGCACGGTGACACCAAGACCGCAACCGGGTAATCCCAAACCGCGGTTGTTTCGACTGGTCAGGGACGAGGCCATCATCAATCGTATGGGCTTCAACAACCGGGGCGTTGAATACCTGGTCAATAATGTCAGGGCAAGCAAGCGGGAGTGTATCGTTGGCATCAATATTGGCAAAAACCGCGATACATCGCTTGAACATGCGGTCGATGATTATGTCAATGCATTTGAAAAAGTCTATCCGTACGCTGATTACATTACGGTCAACATTTCATCGCCAAATACGCCCGGCTTGCGTGACCTGCAGCATGGCGAAGAGCTGAATCGGTTGCTGCAGACACTCAAACAACACCAGCAACAGCTGGCTACCCGCTATCAATGTTACAGGCCATTGCTGGTGAAGATAGCGCCTGATCTTACCGATGAAGAAGTCAGGGAACTGGCTGACACCATGCTTGAACACCAAATTGATGGAGTGATTGCGACGAATACCACGAATAAACGCCCGCAACTGCGTACAGTCGAGTTCGCAGCAGAGCAGGGTGGTTTAAGTGGCCGACCAATCCAGCCGCAATCCGACCACGTGCTTGCTGTGTTGTTGAGCGAGCTCAATGGGAAAATACCTGTTATTGCAGTCGGCGGCATTATGTCAGCTGCCGATGCGCAAAGAAAAATAGAGGCCGGCGCCTCTCTGGTCCAGATATACACGGGTTTTATCTATGCCGGTCCAAAGCTGGTTGCTGATATTTGCGGGAAAATTGCCCGATAATTGCGAATTTACCGCTGCCCGAGCCGCAAAACCCCTGCTTTTCTGCTATATATAATCAATAACAGCATCAAATAAAAAAATCATATATTTCAATAAGATATAAATTCAAATCACTACCACAAGGAACACATTGCAGTGAGTGAACGCTTTTACATTTTTATCGTGGGTTCAATACTGGTGAGCAGTCTTTATCTCGAGCAACATTTGATCGTTTACAGCCTTTCTGCCTGGCTGATACTGGAAAGTGTTGCCAACATCCGATTGCCGAAGTTGCTGCAAAAAGCCAGGCATGTAGAACTCCGACCTGATATGCGGACACCGGTTAAAGCTCATCGTTTTGAATTTTCGGCCATACGTGCATGGCACTTCCTGTTTGCCCTGTCTGTTCTGATATCGGATGTCCTTGTCAATCAATACGCCATTGATACATTGTGGCCGCTGCCATGGATACTCGCATTAGCCGCTCTCGCAGCTGGTGTCACGACTATCTGTCCACTGTATTCGCTGCTGGTTTATGCAGGATTCAGGGATGCATAAAGGCTGTTGAAATGACTGAGCGCATGTATCTTTTTCTTGTTGGAGCCTATATCCTGGTGGCGCTATACCTGGAAAATGATTATCTGATTTATGGTCTGGCCGCATTTCTGGTTATGGAAGGCGTAACGGGTGTACGTCTGACCCGGCTGTTGCAAAATGCAAGGCAGGTGTCACTGGATACAGGCCTGGTTGTTTTCAATACCACGCCAAGAGTGAATATTGACGGCCTGAGCGCATGGCGAGTGTTTGTCGCTGTTGTACTTGTTACCAGCTACGCGCTGTTTCACGAGTACGGGTTTGAAGTTATCTGGTTTTTTCCATGGTTCATGGGGTTTGCAATCATGGGTGCAGGAGCTAGCGGAATATGTCCGGTATTGCTGGTTCTGCGTTGGGCCGGGTTTAGATAAGCAGAACAGCGCATGGAAAACGGATTCAGCTCATTTCACGCCAAACTACCGGCAAGAATTACAGGAATTGTTTTCTGGGGCCTGGTTTTTGTCGCCCTGTTGATCTCGGTTTTTATCCTGCAAGATGCGGAGAGTGACCTCTATACGGTTAATAAAACCAACTCGCATATGGTTGCATATACCCTTGAAGGAATCGTAAAGAAGGGTGCAGAATCACCTGTACTTGAAAATGTTGCAGAAAAAATCAATCTCAAACTGAACCGTTTGCGTGATGAAATGGGATTCACCTCTGTCGTGCTTTCCGATAATGAGTCCGAATATGTTTATGGGCATAGAAGCAGCGATGATGATGTGTTTCCATATTCCATCAATTATTATCCTGATGGTGAACATGATCTAAGAACAATTACCACGCTTGTCTATTATCCGAACCAGGAACAGGCAGTGGCGGATATCCGCAAAAACATGCTGGTTACCATAGGTTTGTCGGTATTCATTTTTGGCCTCATATTACAGCAGATACTGCATCGTGTACTTTCAGGCCCCTTTCTTAAAATGGTCAATACGGCGCGAGCCTTCTCCAGTGGTGATGATACTGTCCGGTTCAATGAGAGCCGTGATGACGAATTCGGTTATCTTGGCCGCTTCATCAATAACGCAATTGAGTCAATGTTTGCTACGCAGAGCAAGTTACAGCAGGCGCTTGAGCGTGCTGAAAAATCGGAAATAGAGCTGTCACATCAAAAGGAAAAGGCAGAAGTAACACTCCGCTCAATTACTGACTCGGTTATCACTGTAGACCTCGAAGGTGTTATCCAGTACATCAATCCAGCAGCAGAAATGCTTTTCAATGTAAAAAACAAGGATGTATCTTACCTGCAGCTTTCCGATCTTGTCAGGATTGTAAGTGACGCAACCGGGGAGAATATAGAGGATCCGCTGACCAGGTGTTTTGCAAAAGAACAAACCGTGCACCTGCCCGAGCACTCATCGCTGATTGCCGGCAATAACAGGATTGTTGCTGTAGAGGCCTCTGTCGCACCAATGAAAAACAATGAGGGTAATGTCATTGGTGCGGTCATGGTTATCCAGGATGTAAGTCACACCCGAAAACTGACACGACAGCTGTCCTACC
>JASFVM010000077.1:0-9523 GCA_050049835.1 Gammaproteobacteria bacterium | reverse complement strand
TCAGTGGCGCCGGATGCGAAGCAGAACCTGGGCGAGATCGGTTGGGTCGCAAAAGGCAAACTCAAGCCTGAACTCGATGCCGTGGTATTCAAGCTTGAGCCGGCTGAAGTCGGAGGACCGGTAGAGGCCGGTGGCCTCTGGCACCTGGTTATGGTGCAGGATGTGCGCGATGCGGAGAATAGCGATCTTGAGGATGCGCGCACGCATAAGCTGACGCAGCGCAAATATATTCACGAGAAACTGGATGAATACGTGGTTAACCTGCGCAAGAACGACTTTGATGTCGAAGTCTATGAGGACGTCATCCTGCGCCTGGCGCAACAGGAAGCTGATATGGTCAAGCAGATGCAGGAACAGGCTGAAGCGCCCGGCTCGGTGACCAAGCAGCGTCTTGAAGAAATGCAGAATATTTACAAGAGCGGTGAACCACTACCCGGCACCTGAAAAAATCCGGTTAATTGAAACTGGTGAATACTGGCTTTAAATTTGTACGTGTATTGTTTCTGCAGATTTGTCTGCTGGTACTGCTGCCGGCGCCGGCGCTGGTGCTGGCAGATGATTTTCAAACGCCGGCATTAACGCCCCAACAGTTGCTTGATCTGCAGAAACAGGCACCACAACCGGTCGTGGTGGATGTGCGCAATTTCAACGAATACAAATCCGGGCATATCCCGGGCGCGATTAATATTCCCCACAACAAGATCGCCCGGCAGCTGGAAAAGCTTGAAGGCGCCGAGCATGTGGTGCTCTATTGTTCCAATGGGCGACGCACCCGGCAGGCCGAGCAGGTGTTGCTGGACAATATGGTTGACAATGTTTTCCATCTGCAGGACGGCCTGATGGGCTGGCGACAGCAGCGACTCCGGCTGACAACAGGCTGGGCACCATAATCTCTGCAGCCATTCGTTTTTCATCGTAACTTCATGCTTTTGCATGCCACACTGAAGTTATGCGAATGCTGATGATCTAAAGTAGAATTCGCATTACATTTCATCCATGAGATTTTCATTCCATGCTGCAAAAGGCTGTTTATACATTCATCAATATTGTTCTCGTCTCTGTGGCTTTGAGCATTGCCGGCTGCGGCGATGACAAGTCACAAGGCACCGGCAGCGAAACCCGGGCCGAGAAAACGGATATGTCGACGGATGCAGTCGCCCGCGTCGGCGATGAAGTCATTACCTATAGCCAGCTGAACAGTTTGATCAGCAGCTCGGCAATGGTAGGGATCTCGGTGCCGGAAATCGGAACACCCGAGCGCAAGCAGTTTATGCTGGGCCTGCTCGACAATATCATCAGTGCCAACCTGATCTATCTCGATGCCAGGGCAAAAGGTATCGATCGCCTGACCTCGTACACGGAAGACGTCAGCCGGTTTGATGATGCAATGCTTGCGTCGATGTATAAATCGGCCGTGATGGTCGGTGATGTCAAGGTCAGTGAAAGCGAAGTGCTGCATTATTACAACACCCGGACCAGCAAGGAAGCCGAGCTGGACGATACGATGAAAATGACAATCGAAGCGATGATCCGTCAGAAGAAACTGGATGAGTTGAAAGCGACGATGCGAGACCGCCTCAGGGAGAACGTGGATGTTGTTGTCAATGAAAAAGTGTTGAGCGTGGATCATGACAAGCAGCGCTCCGATGCCGAGGTGGTTGCCACCTATAACAAGCACCGGATTAGCTGGAGCCAGGTGAAAGACCTTATGCGGGTCGACGGTCAGAATAGCATGATGTCAGCCTATTATATTGAGAGTGATAGCGAAAGACGCAACCGGCTCGAACAATATATCGACAATGCCATCATGACCATGAAAGGACGTGCGGCAGAAATGGACAAGGATCCGGACTATCTCAGGCATACTGCCGAATATCGCAAGGCGCGCCTGATCAATGAACACCGCAACGGCCTTATCCACAGCTGGAACCCGTCAGACGATGAGCTCAAAACATTTTATGTCGATAACATGGACAGCTTTGTTGTGCCTGAAAAGCGCAAGGTGCAGATGGTGGTGGTGAAAACCAGGGAGGAAGCGGAGGAGATCAAGCAGCAAATCGATGCGAATGAAATCACTATGTACCAGGCTGCGCAACAATACTCGACAGACCCGGAGCTGAAACGCACTCTGGGTGACATGGGCTGGGTCAGCCGGGGAGCCGGCTTTGAAGGCCTTGATGATTTTATCTTTGGCCTTGAGCCTGAGGTTATCAGTGGACCGGTCGAGTCTCCCGCCGGCTGGCACCTGGTCAAGGTGCTCGATGTGATTGACGGACAGCATGAAAATATAGATGAACCCCGAACGCGCCAGCTTGTTTTCAAGGCCTATATGAAGCGCAAGTTTGATGATTACGTTGACGACCTGCGCGAGAACCACTTCAAAGTCGTGGTCTATAACGATGAAATCAACAGGCAGTTCCAGAACGAGGCTGATTTCATCGCCGAACAAAACAGGAAAGCGGAGGAAGCAGGTTCGATTACCCGGCAGCACACCGACACCGAAGAGCTGCAGCAGTTGATAAAAACGCCACCAACTGAGTGATTGGTTTTTTAACGCAAAGGCGCCAAGTCGCTAAGAGCGCAAAGAAAACATATTTTCTATATGTTGATTAAAAAACACAGGCCAGGTGCAATCACCCGCATTAAACATGTTAATAACTCTGCGTCCTTTGCGTCATCACGCTTTTGCGTTGAAAATCATTCAGGTTGAATTATCGTTTACTGCGTGACCGGCGCCTCTGCGAGAGCATATGCGGTACCTGGTTTTTCAGCTGGATGCAGGAATATTCATCCTGATGAAAAAACCACAGTGCCAGCCAATCTGACAGCTGATATCAGATTAAGTCCTGACGCTCATAATTAAACATGTAATAACTTTGCGTACTTTGCGTCATCGCGCCATTGCGTTGAAAACTATTCTTGTCGGTATAACGGTTCCGCGCTTACTGTGTGACCGGTGGAGCAACAATCTGGCGCAGTTCACCGATGTTTTCCTGCAAACGCTGCATCGCCAGCTGGTTCCTCTGCTGCACCAGCACCGGTAACGCAGTAATTACTTTCTGTCCTGCCGGTGTGATATAGAACGCATTGATGGCCTCCAGCTCCTTCTCACTGAAGGTTTGCAGGTACATGTCGGTGATGTCGCTTTTCAGTGCATCCCAGCCGATATGTTTTTCAAAAAAAGCACGCATCTGGTCTGCGTGCTGGGATAACTGCGGATTCTGGCTCAGCTGCAACTGCATGACTGAATCGATGCTCTGATCAACTTTCTGTTCCATGTTGGTCAATCTGAACAGAGTTTCTACCTGTTGCAGGTGAGAGTCTTTGTCTGCTGCATACAGAGCCGGAGATAGCAGAAAAGTTATCAGTGCAGTCAACGCAGGCAGGGCTTTCAGGTGTTTCATTGGTTGTCCTCTAAGGTCAGGTTTTCAGGTGCGGCAGGTTTATTTGGTTCATTTATTAATGTTTCTATCAGCGACAGTGTCGTTTCATCTTCCCAGCCAGGATTCCCGCGCACCCGGTAGCGAATTTGGCCATCAGGATCAACCAGAAAGCTGGTAGGCAGGGTTTTTACTCCCCATTCCCTGAATGCTTCATTGTCTGAATCAAGCAGCACCGGCAGATCGAAATTGACGACTTTGGTGAATTTCCTTACCCGGTATTTTTTTTCACCGACATTGATCGCCAGGATTTCGAACGGTCTGTTGGCGAGTTTTGCCTTGAGCCGGGTCAATTCGGGCATTTCATAAATGCATGGCGGGCACCAGCTGGCCCAGAAATTCACCAGTACAACTTTACCACGGTAATCGGCTAAAGAACGGGTATTGTCTTTCAGGTCGGGCAGTTGGAAGTTGAGTTCATTTTCAGCGCCATAGCGCACGAAGTCGGCACCGTTTACTGCAAATGGCGACAATAATAATGCCAGGGTGGTCAGAACCGCATTTGCCGGGATATGATATTTCAAAATAGAAGAATTGATCTGTTGCATTGCCGTCTATCTTGAGCTGATAGCATGGTATGTCAACCGGCATATGGTCGCCTGCTACTTCACTTTAAGCAGCCTGTCTATTTCACTACTGAACACACGATAGGCCTGGGCGCCTACGATGCGTTTACCGGTGATGACATCAGGCGTGGTTCTTCCAATGACGAATGTCGGTGTGCCGGTTATTTGCTGTTTAACGGCCTCCTGCCGGTCCTTTTCGATGACCGCATCGAAGCGGTCGCTGTTCAGGCATTGATTGAAGGACTCGACTTCGATGCCGGTCTGCCGGGCATACTCTGCTAGATGCTCTGCCTGCAGCTTGTCCTGGTTCTGATACAGCAGGGCGCGAAACTCCCAGAACCTGCCCTGTTCATTGGCGCAATGTGCCGCCTGTGAAGCCATCAGCGCTTCCTTGTGAAAGCTCAACGGCATATCCAGCACTACCCAGCGCACCTTGCCGGTATCGATATAAGCCTGCCTGATCCTGTCGAATGTGGTGGTGGCAAAGCGGCTGCAGAACGGGCACTGGTAATCGGTGAATTCAACCACGGTGATGCCGGCATCCGGAGCGCCCAGCGTCGGCCGGCCCTTGGTCGGTGCGCTGGCCGTTTTCGGCACCGAGGGGCGGCGCCCCCTTTCAGCCTGTTTTCTTTCAATACGTTGCAGTGACTTTCTGACCTCGGTCAGTTGCGCCAGGATCTTTTCACTCTGTTCCTTTGTCAGTGTTGTTTCGGGTGCCGGTGGGGTTAGAAACTGCCTGTCTATCAGCAGCGTGACGAGCACTGAAGCGAGAACACATACAGCAACAAAGAAGGTGTATTTGAATCCCATGACGATACGTGTCTGACCTTTGCGTTATTTACCGCTGCGCTGATGCAGCCGATAACGGCAGGCAGGTGGATGAATTCTGTAAAGATCGTTTCACTGGCCTATATTGAATCCTGGGCGATCGATGTCAACTGTTGATTGCGCCCTGCGATAAAAAAGGGGCGAATCCTTCGCCCCTTGCGGTTGATTACGGAACTCGCTGTTCCGCCTGTTTTCTAGTTGCTGATGCAGGACTTGCTCCTGTTATCCCAGCGGCATGTCGCCTCGGCATTGCAGGAAGTCTTGTCACCGATTAGCGAGCAATCGGCTGGCGGTGCACCGCAGTCCGGATCTGCACCGTCGGTCAAGCCGTCACAGTCGTTGTCGATACCGTCCGTGCATGAGACTTCCGGATCTTCCGTCACGTTGCAGGCGGCGGCTTCCTGGCAGCTTCCGTTTTTCGGACTACCTGTCCATTCGCATGCCGGGTCGTTGTTGCAGGCGGACTTGCTGCCGTGGTCACTGCAGGCGCCGGTTATCGAGATAGTGACCGTTGCCGTCGCGACGCCGCCGTTGCCGTCTTCCGCCTGGTAAGTGAAGCTGTCGTCACCGGTGAAGCCGGCATTCGGCGTGTACGCCAGCGAGCCGTCGGCATTCAGTGTGGCATTGCCGTTGGCCGGGCTCGACAACTGGACCGCGGTAAGCGGGTCGCCATCCGGATCCGAGTCGTTGCCGAGTACACCCGGTGCCGCCACACTAAGGGGTGTGTCTTGCGGGGTGCTGTAGCTGTCATCGCTGGGCACGGGCGGATTGTTGCCACCAGCCGGGTTCACCGTGATGCTGACCTGTGTCGTCGGTGGCGCGGATGTCAGTTCACCATCGTAGGCCTGGTAGTCGAAGCTGTCATTACCGGTGAAGCCGGCATTCGGCGTGTAGACGAATGAGCCGTCCACGCTCAGGGTCAATGTGCCCGAGGAAGGATTGTTGACCAGCTGTGCTACCAGCGGAGCAATCAGTCCGTCATCGGTATCATTGCTGAGTATGCCGCTGGCTGCGTCAACATTAAGCGTTGAGTCCTGGTCGACAAAGTAGCTGTCAGCGACCGCGACCGGTGCCTGGTTGCCCGGTTGCGCACCCCAGGTAGCCGTGGCCATCACGACCGGCGGAACCATTTTGTAATCACCGTTGACCTGAAGAACACCGGTGATCGGGTTGCCGTTGCTCTTGATCACATCGGCATTGAGCCAGGCATCCATCATTGCATCGCCCTCGCCGCCCAGGAACGCGTTCTGGCCATTGTTGGCGAGTTGCAGGAACTGTATGTATTCCCAGCTGGTGCCCTGGTAGAGCAGTTCGATGGTGGCGCTGGCCGCACCGGCGGGCGGGTTCAGGGCGACCGTATCCCAGTGCTCGTAGACGCCGCCCGCGCCGGGATCGCCGTATTGTGTGTCGGGTACAGGCAACGCATTACGCTTTTTGGCCTCGTCGTAGCTCATCTGGTACGGCGGGATGCGATTGTCCTTGGATACGTAGTTGTTGATTGCGAAGTGGAAAGTATCCACGTGGCTGCCGGCTGGCATGGCGGCCAGCTGTGCAATCGTCGTTCCCGGTGCCCCGGTTATACGATCGTAGTCGAGTACGATCGGGCCATAGTAGGTTGCATTCACTGCCATCAGGGTAGCTGCCCACTCCTGGGTCACCGCATAGTGCGCTTCGTAGATCTTCGTGTTGGCGCCCTGGAGATCCAGAATGGATTCAACGCTGTCATCGACCTGGCCGTCCTGGTCGAGATCAACAGTTAATGTACCGTACTCGCCGTCGGTTTGAAGCACAGTGCCGTCAGAGTCACGCCACTCGATGCGCAGCCACATGCGGCGCCCTTCCGGGTAACCGGTAATCAGCTTGTGACCGGTCAGGTTGGTGACTTTCACGGAGTTGCCGCTGACTTCCAGCGCACCGGCTTCGCGCAGATGTTTGGTGGCACGTTCCTGGCCGAGGTCCATAGCCAGCAGCTGGGTGCCGTTCAGGCCGCCGCCGAGACGCAACGTGCCGGCGGCATCCTGGTACTGGGCCATGCTGGCGAACCAGTAGTTGCCGCCGGTGTGATCGTGGCGAGGAAGATCCGGACGCAGAGGCACGCCATTCTTGTTGCAGCCGGGATAAGCTTCGCCGGTGTCGGGATTTACGCCGACAGGGCGCATGTGGCAGCTCTGGCAGCTGAAGGTGCGTGGCGTTCCGTCGGCATAGTCACCGGGGGTGCCATCGGGCGAGGGTGCCGGATCAGCCGCCAGCGAGGCGAGATAGGTCACTTCCAGCGAACCGCCGGGTGCCTGCAGGTCTTCCGGCAGGCTGGTGAAATCGCCAACACGTGTACTCGACAGCGGGCTGGACTTGTATTCGCTGAAGGTGCGCTCAACGATGCCATACGCGTATGGCGGGTTGTTGAACGCGGCTTTCTCTTCAACCGGACCACCGAGGTTGGGTGCGCCGTCATTGAAGTCCTGGCTGGAGACGACGTGTGGCGCGCCGTGCTGGGCGCCGTTGCCAGGTGCCAGGTCGCCAACCGCCGGGTTGGACACGTCGTGGCAGGTGCCGCAGAAATCGGGGCTACGGTGCCATGCGGATTGTTCCCACTGGTGGCGTGCTTCGGCATCGCTGAAGGGTCCCAGTTTGACATTGACGCTGGGGAAGAGCGACAGCATGCCACTGCCGTAGAAGCCCTCTCCCGGTTCGCCGGTTGAACTGCACTTGTCCGGCACGTTGGGATCGGGATCACAGTTGGCAATAAACGGCGAGATCATCACGCCGGCCAGTGAACCGCCGGTGGACGGGTTGATACCGTTGTTGTCCGTGTTGGTCGAAGCGTGGCAGGTATCGCAGTCAATACCGTTGTCATCGCTGTTGGCGAGACCGGAACCATCGGTCGGTGTGGAACGGCCACCATACCAGCCGCCGGCGCTGTGGCAACGGATACACAGGTCACCGGCACCGTCGAAGTCCTGCTCGGCGACAGCCAGCGTGGCCCAGAATACCGGGTCGCGGCCTGCATTACCCATCGCACCGCCGCGCCAGCCAGTGGCGGGTTCAGCGCCCGGGTCAAGATCGTTATAACCGGCATGGCAGTTGTCACATTTGTCCGGCGATTCAAAATTGCCGACTTCGTTGGGCTGGGTACCCGGCATTTGAATTTCGGGCGGTACAACATCCGCTGCCTGGGCGGTTGTCAGCAGGAAAATTCCTCCAAAAACCAACAGGGAGATCGGGATCCATTTGTTCATAGGGCTGGCCTCGCGTTTTGTATCATTTGGTCTGAGCGTATCCCCTGGTGGTGGAGCGAACAACGTCAGGGAGTTAATGTAGAGCAAAAGCCGTGCCAGTAGTTAGTATTGACTTATCTTCCTGTAGATTAAGGATTTCTGATATTCGTCACTATTGATATATATCAATAGCATGACATTTCTGTCGGTATACACTGACATGACAGGTGGATGAGTGACAAAATTGTCATGTTACTAACAGGGTTATTTAGCAGGCGGAGCGATTATGGCAAGAGCCAGGCAACAAGTATCATCAATAGAGCTGACATCGCTCGTTGAGAGCCATGACAAGCCATTCGTGGTTATCGACAGCAATTACCGTATTCTGGCCGTGAACAGTGCCTACGAGCAGGTCTATGGCGCCACTCGTAACGACGCTATCGGTAAAACGTGTTACCAGGTTAGTCACGGTAATGACCATCCCTGTAGCGAGGATGGTGAAGAATGTCCGTTCGATCATGTATTTGATACCGGTGAACCCTATGTTTGCGCGCATATCCATTGTGATGCGACGAACCAGCTGCACCAGGTCAAGGTTTCGGCTTTTCCGCTGCGCGGCTCCAATGGCGAGCTCTACATGGGTGAGAGCATCGAAGAAATCGTCACAGCGGATGACAAGCATACTGGCGGCGCGCGCATGGTTGGCGAGACGCCTGCGTTCATGGCCTGTCTGAATCAGCTCAACATCGCAGCCAGTTCCGATGCGCCGGCCCTGCTGCAGGGTGAAACCGGCACAGGCAAGGAGCTCGCAGCCGAATATATCCACAATAACTCGGAACGCAGTGACAGACCATTCCAGATTGTCGACAGTACCGTGCTTACGGAGACCCTGTTCGAGGCTGAAATGTTTGGTCATGCCAAAGGCGCCTATACCGGCAGTGTCGGTGAGAAACAGGGCCTGTTCGAGCTGGCCGAGGGCGGCACTATTTTTCTTGATGAAATTGGCGATCTGCCGATGTCACAACAGTCCAAGCTGTTGCGGGTACTGGAGAGCGGCCAATACCGCCGTGTTGGCGGCAAGCGCACACGCAAGGCTGATGTACGCATTATCTGTGCAACCAACCAGCATCTGTGGGAGTCGGTACTTGCCGGCACTTTTCGCGAAGACCTGTATTACCGCATCGCCTGTCTGAATATTCGTCTGCCAGGCTTGCGTGAACGCCTCGATGATGTGCCGCTGCTGGCGCAAACCCTGGTCGAAGGTATCAGTCGGTCTATGCGCTGCAGCTATCACCTGAAGCCGGATGCACTGGAAGAGCTCAAACATTATCAGTATCCCGGTAATGTGCGCGAGTTGCGCAATATCCTGTTCATAGCGGCGACCCACAGCCATAATCGTGAGATCGAGGGTGCATTGATTAAACATGTGATCAGCAATCAACCCCACTGCATCGAGGTTGACAAGACTACGACA
>JASFVM010000076.1:0-9611 GCA_050049835.1 Gammaproteobacteria bacterium | reverse complement strand
GTGTAAGATCAGGTGTTACGAGCACGCCATTGTGTACGGCAAACAGGTTCGTCATCGTGCCTTCAATGACATTGCCATCGAAATCTGACAGAAAACCTTCATCGTATTCATTGCCAAGCTCATTGCTGGCCAACACGTTCTCCAGCCGGTTCAGGCTCTTGATACCGGATAACCGGGGATTGACCGATGCCGTGGTTTTGCAGAAACACGCCTTGAGTCCATGCAGTTGCCAGTGGTCGACATGACCCGGCCAGTCCGACCGCATGCACAGGCGTGCAGGAATTTGCTGCTTGTCATAGCGGTAGCCGCGTTGCCCCTGACCGCGGGTCAATATCAGTTTGATCACGCTGTTCCCGCTGCTGCGGTTTGCCAGCAGGCCGTTGATGTCCTGCATAATCAATTGCCTGTCCGGAAACGCAATATCGAGCTGCTGAGCGCCTTTCTGCATCCGGTTTAAATGTTGTTCGATAAATACGGGATGTGCACCAATACAGGCGATGGTTTCAAATACACCGTCACCGTAATGCAGGCCCCGGTCTGTCGCAGATATATATTCTGCTGCTATGCCGTTAATTAATATCCGGCCCATCTATTCAATCCCGAATGCCCGCAGCAGACCCTTGGCCTTGGCGCGGGTTTCTGCCAGCTCGTGGTCGGCGGCGGAGTCGGCCACAATACCGCCACCCGCCCGGAAACTGATGCTATGCTCTTTTCTGACCAGCGTGCGTATCAGGATATTGAGATCCATGTCGCCGTTCCGGTTGATATAGCCGATTGAGCCGGTATAGGCACCGCGTGTCTGCTGTTCCATCTCGGCAAGTATTTCCATGCATCGCACCTTGGGACAGCCGGTAATCGTACCGCCGGGAAAGACGGCACGAATCACATCGGCGGGTGTTACATCATCGCGTAGTCTTCCAGTGATATTTGATACGATGTGATGGACATGCTGATACGTTTCCAGCGTCATGAGTTCGTTGACCCTGATACTGCCGGGCACACAAATGCGGCCGAGGTCGTTTCTTTCCAGGTCAATCAGCATAATGTGCTCGGCCTGCTCCTTTGGATGTGCCATGAGTTCGGCGGCCAGCCGGCTGTCGGTTTCGATATCATCAGAACGCGGCCGTGTACCGGCAATCGGACGCGTTTCAATGGTTCCGTCACGGACACTGACCAGCCGCTCCGGTGATGAACTGATCACGGTGGCTGCAGGCAGCCTTGCCAGCACCGCAAAAGCACCGGGATTTGATTTGGCAAGATTATTGAAGATAGTGACATCGCTGGTGTCACCGTCAATTTCCAGTCGCCACAGGCGTGACAGGTTGGCCTGGAAAATATCACCCTCGACAATGTATTGTTTAATGCGTGCAACCTGCTCCAGGTATGGCGCTTTATCCGCTTCGCTGATTTGATATACGGTTATGGGCCGATCAACTGCAGTGGAAGCACTGGCCTTCAATGCGCGCCTGAAGTCATAGTCGATGGTCTCAAGCAGATAATTGTAGCCCTCTTCCGCTACTGCAATATGCTGGTCAAGCTGATGATCATAGATAACAGCACAGGGACAGCGCACGGCCATCGCTATCGGATCATCCTGTTCTGCGGCAGGCAGATCGATTACCGGTTCAATCTCTGCAGCCAGCTCATAGGATAGATAGAGAAACCATCCGCCGGTAAAAGGCAGGTGTTCTGCCGTATCGACAACCGGTTCGTCTACTGTGGTGATGTTGTCCTGTAACCACCATGACTCCAGCGAGTCCAGAAAGCCCGGGCCGATTTGAGAGTTATCCTCATCGTAGAACGCAAGCGTTTGCTGCGGATGTGCAAACAGGATATCAAAACGGCTGTTATTGCCGCGGGCCGTACTGGCGAGCACATAGGGATATTTGTTGTGATCGAGCTGGTAAAGGTCAGTGACCCTGGATTCACCAATGGCCGGGCCTGCTAATGCTCTGGTCTGGTAATGCATTGAAATTTGCCAGCTTTAGAGATTAACACCTGATAGCAAAGACCAGATGCAGAAGCGGTTAACTGATTTTCTTGAACACCAGTGTACCGTTGGTGCCGCCAAAACCGAATGAATTGGACAGCGTGACGTCTATCTTCATTTGACGCGCGCTATTAGGCACATAATCAAGATCGCAGCCTTCTCCCGGATTGTCGAGATTGATGGTAGGCGGTGCTACCTGGTCTCGTATCGCCATTATTGAAAATACGGCTTCGACGCCGCCTGCTGCCCCCAGCAAATGTCCGATCATGGATTTCGTCGAACTGACTGCCACCTTGCTTGCTGTGGCACCGAAGGTCGCCTTGATTGCATTGGTTTCAGCGATATCACCGGCAGGCGTGGAGGTGCCATGCGCATTGATGTAATCGACATCTTCCGGATTCATCCCGGCATCAGCCAGTGCGTTTTTCATACAGCGCGCTGCACCACTACCGTCAGCGACAGGCTGTGTCATATGGTGGGCATCGCTGTTCAGACCAAAACCGGCCACTTCTGCATAGATGTTGGCACCACGCGCTTTGGCCATTTCGTATTCTTCAAGCACGACCACACCGGCACCATCGCCAAGAACAAAACCGTCGCGGTCCTTATCCCAGGGCCTGCTGGCATGGGCCGGATCATCATTACGCGTAGACAGCGCACGCGCCGCAGCAAAGCCATTCATCCCAAGGGGTGATGACGCCTTTTCGGAGCCGCCGGCAATCATCACATCGGCATCGCCATGGGCAATCATGCGAGCTGCCTGCCCTATACTGTGTGTACCAGTTGAGCATGCGGTGACGAGTGCGATATTCGGCCCCTTGATGCCGTGCATGATCGAAAAGTTGCCCGAAATCATGTTGATGATCGAGCCGGGCACAAAAAAAGGTGAAACCTTGCGCGGCCCACCTTCCAGCATCTTGATATGACTGGCTTCGATCATCGGCAGGCCGCCGATACCGGAACCGATTGCCACACCAATTCGATCAGCGTTTTCATCAGTGACTTCAATTCCGGAATCCTGCAATGCCTCCTCGGCAGCTACCAGACCGTAATGAATGAAAATATCCATTTTCTTCTGGTCTTTTACCGGGATGACATGTGAGGCATCGAAGTTTTTTACGGTTGCGGCGATGCGTACCGGAAATTCGGTAGCATCGTACTCTGTTATCGGGGCGACACCATTGGTGCCCGCAATGATATTTGCCCAGGACTCCTTGAGGTTAAGACCTACAGGGGAAACAATACCTAAACCAGTAACGACAACACGACGCCCAGACACGATGAAACCTGAATTGTTGTGATAGCAGCCTGCAAAGCAGGCCGTACATTGATGCCTTGATTATTCGCTGTGCGCGTTTACGTAATCAATGGCCTGTTGAATTGTTGTGATCTTCTCGGCTTCTTCGTCCGGTATCTCACATTCAAACTCTTCTTCGAGAGCCATCACAAGCTCGACCGTGTCGAGTGAATCAGCACCAAGATCGTCAACGAATGAAGCTTCGTTTTTAGCCTGTTCTTCAGTCACACCTAACTGTTCGATTACAATCTTACGAACGCGTTCTTCGGCTGTGCTCATTTAATTATCCTCTTGTTATGATCAGTTTTGAGCTGCGCGGTATTGTAGTTAATAAATGCACAGCTTTCCAGTTGGATTTATAAATAGAAATTAGTTTAAAAGTTACCAATATTATTAATAATTTCAATATATTGTGTACCTTATTTAAAGTATTTTATTACTATAATGTCTGGCTTAAAGCCCTGATATTCTTCATGCCATGTACATACCGCCGTTAACATGGAGCGTTTCCCCGGTGATGTAGGACGCCTCGGGTCCAGCCAGATATGCTACCGCATTAGCGATATCTTCCGGATCGCCCAGGCGGCTGAGCGGTATTTGCGAAACCAGTGCTTCACGTTGCTCTTCAGCAAGCTCACGTGTCATATCAGTATCGATAAACCCGGGTGCAACTGCATTGACGGTAATGTTTCGTGATCCGATTTCACGCGCCAGCGACCTGGTAAAACCCAGGATGCCCGCCTTGGTGGCTGAATAATTTGTCTGCCCGGGATTGCCGGTAGAACCAACGACCGAGGCGATATTGATGATGCGTCCTTTTCTCGCTTTCATCATGCTGCGCAGAACAGCTTTCGACAAGCGATAGACCGAAGTCAGGTTGGTGTTGATGACGTCATCCCACTGCTCTTCTTTCATCATCATCAGCAGGTTGTCTTTGGTGATACCTGCATTGTTGACCAGGATGCTGACCGGGCCGAATTCATCCGTTATCTGCTTGATCACGGCCGCAACGGATTCACTGTCAGTCACATTCAGACACATGCCCTTGCCACCTGATGCCTGCAGGTAGGCAGTAATCGCTTCCGCACCTTTATCTGATGTTGCAGTCCCGATAACAGTTGCGCCATCGGCTGCCAGTCGATTTGCTATTGCTTTACCGATACCGCGGCTGGCACCTGTTACCAGCGCGATTTCGCCTTCGAGTGATTTGCTCATTGTTGTACCTTTTTATATTTTCACCACAGAGGCACAGAGTGCACAGAGGCTTTTATGTTTTTATCCCGGATAAAAATGCTATAGCGCAAGCAATGAATGCTACTGAAGCTTATATATCCAGATGGTATTGCTTCTAATTATCTCTGTGTACTCTGTGCTTCTGTGTGAGTTACCTTACATTGAATCGAGGAATTTCTGCATCGAGGCCGGGGTATCGAGTGAATAGGATTTAACTTCCTTGTCGATACGCTTGGTCAGCCCTGTCAGCACCCTGCCCGGTCCGCACTCTATGATGGCGTCGGCATCTTCCCTGATGATCTGGATTGTCTGCACCCAGCGCACCGGATTGTAGATTTGCTTGACCAGTGCTTCACGTATGGAAGCCGGGTCATCATGCGACCTGGCATCATAGTTATGAATAATCTGGATATCCGGCTTATTGAAAGTAACTGTTTCCAGTACTTTTGCCATTTCATCAGCCGCCGGTTTCATCAGTGAGCTGTGTGACGGTACACTCACCGGCAATTTCAATGCCCGCTTGGCACCTTCCTCCTGCAGCAGCTCGATTGCCTTATCGACGGCTTCCGTGGCACCGGCAATCACCACCTGGCCCGGCGAATTGAAATTAACCGCCTCGACAGGCTTGCCTGTTTCTGCGGTTGCCCTGGCACAGGTTTTGATAATCTGTTCATCAAACAGGCCGATGATGGCGGCCATAGCGCCTTCACCTTCCGGCACGGCGTCTTGCATCAAGCGTCCACGCTCTGCAACCAGCCTGATGGCATCCTGATAATCGAGAACATTGGCGCCAACCAGGGCTGCATATTCACCGAGGCTGTGACCTGCCAGCGCATAGGGCTTGGTCATGCACAATTCAGACATGACGCGCATCACGGATACATCAGCGGCCAGCATTGCCGGTTGGGTGATTGCGGTCTGATTGAGTTTGTCTTCCGGCCCGTTACAGACGATGTCCCATAAATCATAGCCCAGGACTTCGGATGCCTGCCCGAAAGTGGTCTCAACCTGGTCCCACTCTTCCGCATACTCTTTAAGCATGCCTGTTGATTGTGAACCCTGGCCGGGAAAAACTACGGCGATATTGAAAGTCAGCATTTTTTGTTACTCGTGATTGATGATGCCGGAAGACATGGGCATCGCTTACAGACCCAGTACATCCTGCATATCATACAATCCTGCGCGCTGTTGTTGTACCCAGCTTGCTGCGCGTACTGCACCGTTGGCGAAAGTCATTCTGCTCGATGCCTTGTGGGTGATCTCGATACGCTCGCCTTCAGCTGCAAACAGAACAGTATGGTCACCTACAATATCGCCGGCACGGATGGTTTCGAAACCGATGGTTTTACGATCACGCGCACCGGTAATGCCTTCACGTCCGTAGACTGCACAGTCTGACAGGTCCCTGCCGAGTGCTGTGGCAACAACTTCGCCCATACGTATCGCGGTTCCGGAAGGTGCATCGACCTTGTGACGATGATGCGCTTCGATCACTTCGATGTCGACCTCATCACCCAGGATACGCGCCGCTGTATCGAGCAGCTTGAGACAGAGATTAACCCCCACACTCATGTTGGGCGCAAACACAACACCGATCGATTCGGCCGCTTCAGTTATTTTCTGTTTACCCGCATCGTCGAAACCGGTCGTACCGATAACGATATTCTTACCGTGTTTGACGCAGGTCTCTAGATTCTGCAGCGTTGACTGCGGGCTGGTGAAATCGATAAGCGTATCAAATCCGGTAACAGCAGCCTCCAGGTCATCGCTGACTGTTACGTTTAGCGGTCCCAGGCCGGCAAGATCACCGGCATCGCTGCCGACGAGTGTATTACCCGGACGTTCAATGGCGGCACTGAGTCGGGTTTGTTCGTTCATATCGCAGGCGGCAATTAATGCACGGCCCATTCTGCCTGCGGCTCCAGCAACAGCAATGTTTAACACTGCTTTCTCCCGTATGTTGTCGTTCTTGTAATCAGGCCATTTCCATCATCGCATAATGGCGCTCGCGGATGACAGTCAACGCATCACAATAATGCGCATCAACTTCAAGGCTTTAAATCATCGAAAAAGGATTTTACACGATCCATCCAGGATGCACTCTGTGGACTGTGATGTTCGCCCGCTCCCTGGATCGATTCTTCAAATTCACGCAGCAATTCTTTCTGGCGGCCGTTGAGATTGACGGGGGTTTCTATGTTGACCCGGCATAGCAGGTCGCCGGTCATACCTCCGCGGACAGATTTAACGCCTTTGCCACGCATTCTGAAGACTTTACCGGACTGTGTTTCTGCCGGGATCTTCAGTTTCAGCCTGCCATTCAGGGTAGGTACTTCCAGTTCGCCACCGAGCGCAGCGGTACCGATACTGATCGGCATTTCACACATCAGGTCATTTTCCTCACGTCTGAATATCGGGTGCGGCATGACCTGGATTTGAACATAGAGATCACCGCTGGGCCCGCCTTGTTCACCGGCTTCGCCTTCACCGGCCAGGCGGATACGGTCGCCGTTGTCGACACCTGCCGGCACCTTGACCGAGAGGGTCCTGTGCTGCTGGATACGCCCCTGCCCATGACAGGCCGGACACGGGTCAGAGATCGTTGTACCCTGACCACGGCAGTTCGGGCAGGTCTGCTGCACCGAGAAAAATCCCTGCTGCATGCGTACCTGGCCGACGCCACCACAGGTTGAACAGGTGGTTGCGCTGGTGCCTTTTTTGGCTCCGGTGCCCTCACAGGTTTCACAGGCAACCAGTGTCGGAACGCGAATGTTCACCGAGGTACCGGCAACAGCATCTTCCAGCGAGAGCTCCAGGTTATAGCGCAAATCCGAGCCCCGCCTGGCCCGGCTGCCACCGCCGCGACGGCCTCCGCCAAAGATATCGCCGAACACATCGCCGAAGATATCGCTGAACGGATCACCACCAAATCCACCGCCGCCGGCACCGGCTGACGGGTCTACACCCGCATGCCCGAACTGGTCATAGGCTGCGCGCTTCTGTGCATTGGAAAGCACATCATAGGCTTCCTTGGCTTCCTTGAACTGGGCTTCGGATTCATCATTATCCTGATTACGATCCGGATGGTATTTCATCGCGAGACGACGGTAAGCTTTCTTCAAGTCAGCTTCGTTGACATCCCGGGATACACCCAGCACTTCGTAATAATCGCGTTTTGACATGGTGTCCTGCACAGTATATTTAATTTACGGCTGTTGACATACATGGAGCCGGCGAACCGGCTCCGTTGGATAACATATCGGGTTTTGTTGATTCCCGATTACTTGTTCTCGTTGTCCTTGACTTCCTCGAACTCGGCGTCGACCACTTCTTCGCCGCCTTCATTCCTGGCGCTGCCCTCGGCTTCGTCGCCAGCACCACCTGCTCCGGCAGTGCCCGCCGCCTCTGCCTGCTGGGCATAGGCCTTTTCAGCGATTTTGCCTGCAGCTTCGGTCAGCGCAGTCGTCCTGGCTTCGATCTGGTCCTTGTCATCGCCCTTGATCGCTTCCTTGAGTTCGCTGATTGCAGCTTCTACTTTAGCCTTTTCGTCGGCTTCAATCTTGTCACCGAGATCCTTCATCGATTTTTCAGTTGCATGGATCATACCATCCGCTGCATTCCTGGCATCCACCAGTTCACGCAACTTCTTGTCTTCACCGGCATGCGCTTCGGCATCCTTCACCATCTTTTCGACTTCGTCATCGGACAGGCCGCTGGATGCCTTGATCACAATCGACTGTTCCTTGCCGGTTGCCTTGTCTTTGGCAGACACATTGAGGATACCGTTGGCATCGATGTCGAAGCTGACTTCGATCTGCGGAATACCACGTGGTGCCGGCGGAATATCACTCAGGTCAAAACGGCCCAGTGACTTGTTGCCTGACGCCATTTCACGCTCACCTTGCAGTACATGAACGGTAACCGCGGTCTGGTTGTCCTCGGCTGTCGAGAATACCTGTTGTGCCTTGGTCGGTATCGTGGTGTTCTTTTCAACCAGCTTGGTCATTACGCCACCCATGGTTTCGATACCGAGTGACAGCGGGGTAACATCGAGCAGCAGGATGTCATTGACGTGGCCGCCGAGTACACCGCCCTGGATAGCAGCGCCGATAGCAACAGCTTCATCCGGGTTAACGTCCTTGCGCGGTTCCTTGTTAAAGAAGCCCTGTACTTCTGCCTGGACTTTCGGCATGCGTGTCTGACCACCGACCAGGATGATGTCATCGATATCACTGGCTGACAAACCGGCATCACTCAATGCCTGTTTCATCGGGCCGACAGTGCGATCGATCAGGTCTTCCACCAGGCTTTCCAGCTTGGCGCGTGTCACCTTGATGTTCAGATGTTTCGGACCGCTGGCATCAGCAGTGATGTATGGCAGATTAACATCGGTCTGGGTTGTCGATGACAGTTCGATCTTGGCTTTTTCAGCAGCCTCTTTCAGACGCTGCAGTGCCAGCGGATCATTGTGCAGGTCGACGCCGCTGTCTTTCTTGAATTCATCGGAGAGGTAATCGATCAGGCGCATATCGAAGTCTTCACCACCGAGGAAGGTATCACCGTTGGTAGCGAGTACTTCGAACTGGTGTTCGCCGTCGATATCCGCGATTTCGATGATGGATACGTCAAAGGTACCACCCCCGAGGTCATAAACAACGACTTTCGAGTCACCGCGTTTTTTGTCCATGCCATAGGCAAGGGCTGCTGCGGTAGGCTCGTTGATAATACGTTTTACATTGAGACCGGCAATTTTTCCGGCATCCTTGGTCGCCTGGCGCTGCGAATCGTTGAAATAGGCAGGTACGGTGATTACCGCTTCAGTCACTTCCTCACCGAGGAAGTCCTCCGCGGTCTTCTTCATTTTTTGCAGTACGCGCGCGGAAATTTCCGGCGGCGCCATTTTCTTGCCGTGTGCCTCGACCCATGCATCACCATTATCAGCCTTGATAATCTTGTAGGGTACGAGTTTGATGTCGCGCTGTACGACTTCCTCATCGAAACGACGACCGATCAGGCGCTTGACTGCATACAGGGTATCAGCCGGATTGGTTACCGCCTGGCGCTTCGCAGGCTGGCCGGTAATGACTTCGC
>JASFVM010000362.1:0-3036 GCA_050049835.1 Gammaproteobacteria bacterium | reverse complement strand
TGTAGATTTATCACTCGCAGTGACTGGCGGGTTTCATACCGCCGACAACATCATCAAGGCCTTGCTGGCCGGTGCCGACATCACACATTTATGCAGCGTATTACTGAAACAGGGCCCCGAGCACATCGCCAGCTTGAAACAGGAGATACTCGACTGGATGGAAGAGCACGAATACGAATCGGTTCAGCAATTAAAAGGCAGCGTCAGCCGTTCCTGTGCGATCAATCCGGCTGCGCTGGAGCACAGCAATTATCTTGATGTGATCAAAAGCTATAATGCCTGATCCGATTATGTTGAACAGCTGATACCCAGTTCTGATAACTTCAGTCCCTGCCCCTTTTCCAGGTAGCTGGCCTGGGCCAGCAGCAACTCGGCGGTTGCAATCGCATCAGCCATCGCATTATGTTGCGCACCGGTTACCAGTCCATATCGTTCGCGGCACTGCGCAAGTCTCAAGCCTGTCTCCTTGCCTTGAAGATGTATCCGCCGTTTTTCAATCGCCATCGTGTCGATATAGGGAAACAGCATCGGGCAACGGAAATTCTCGTTTGCGGCATTCTGCAGAAAGCGGATATCAAGCGGCGCATGATGAAACACCAGCACCGTGCCCTGCATTTGCTGAATCAGCAGTATCAATACTGCAGCGACACTATTGGCACCGGCCAGGCTGCTGTCCATCAGTCCATGAATCTTGCTGCTGTCACCTGCGCCCCTGTCTGCATGAACCAGGATGTGCCGGGCACTGGCATTAACGATACGCCCACGTTCGATCATGACCCATCCGATGCTGAGCAACTGGCAGGTTTTCGCATCCAGACCGCTCATTTCACAATCAACAACCAGGAAGCGGGTGCTGGCAAAATGTTGTGATGATTTTATGCAGGGCTGTTCATATAATGGCTGTACCGGTGTACGTGCAGCTTTTTTATGAAAGCGCCGGTTGCGGTATCTACACTGCAGGTTATATAACACCCCCACCAAACCTCGCTTTCATTGCTGCCTGCGCTTCCCTGACAACACTGAAGGCATCCTTGAGTTGATGTCTTACCAGCGGTGACAGTTCTTTTGGATCAAGATAGTTGTCTGCCTCAAGCCCTGCTTCGTATTCCTTACCCTGCGCTTTCAGGCGTATACCGGCAATAAATTCGTGGGCATCGATCAGGCTGTTGGTCATTTCATCTGACATGATGCCGGCTTCGTTGATGGCATGCAAACGGTCGATGGTATTCAACCGGGGCAGCCCTGCTGATAACGCATAATTTCGTGCAATATCGACGATCGGAATCGTGCCGCGTTTTTTCAGGTCCAGCATGTGATTATGATCGCCGTCGGTTTCAAGCACAAATGTCTTGAAGAAGCCGAGTGGCGGTGAATGTGACAGTGCGTTGTCACACATCATCGCCAGGAAGATGGTGTTTTTCCGCGACTTCATCAGCACATAATCCTGCAGCAGTGCCGTCAGTTCTGCATTGCCGGCGATGTGACGCATATCGAAAAAGATACTGGAATGCATCACAGCTTTAGGTGACGGTTCTTCAATCCAGCCGGAGAAACATTTTTTCCAGCCGCTTAACGTCATCCGCCATTTTTCATTTTTTGCCATAATCTCACCCGGACAATACGGCATGCCGCAACGATCCAGACCGTCATTGACGAAACCGGCCAGATCCCTGAAGTAACGGGCGCAATCTGCGCCGGCATCGTCAGGCAGCAGCAGCGCGTTGTCCTGGTCAGAACCCAGTGCCTGCTCCTGCCTGCCCTGTGAGCCAAACGCGAGCCATGCATAATCACAGGGTGGTGATCCGAATCTGTCTTCCGCCAGCTTTAACAGCTTGCGGGTAACTCCGTCGGACAGTGTTGTCAGTACCTTGCCGATCTCGATCGCACGGGCGTCACGTGCTACAAGTTTGACGATCAGGGCAGGAATCTCTTCCGCAACCCTGACTAATACCTCGACATCACTGGCACGATTGATCGCATGATTGAGCGATACCGGCTCAATATTGTTGGCACGCAGAATATCGGTTTGCGAGATCATCCCTGCCAGTCGACCATTGTCCATAACAGGCAGGTGCCGGATACCTTCGGCCATCATCTTCAACTGGGCGTCATGCAATTCACTTTCCTTATCGATGGACATGGGATCATGCGTCATCACACGACTCACCGGCTCGCTGTCGGCAACACCACTGGCCAGCACACGGATACGAAAGTCACGGTCGGTAACTATACCCACCAGTTGTTCGCTTTCCTTGATCAATAATGAAGAAATATGATGCTGCTTCATCAACTTTGCAGCTTCATGGATGGTGGTATCAGGGGGGGTAGCAATGATGACTCGCGACATGGTGTCATTGACATACTGTCCCAGATAAGCGCCACTGGTATGTTTTGTTGTTGCCTTGGCTGTTGTGCCGGTATCCTGATAGCTTGCATGAGTAATACCGGTTTTGTCTGCCTTGCACAGTGCTGCCACTTCCGGGCTTGCTGCAACCAGCGACTGAAACGTCTTGTCACCCAGCTCATAATAAAGACAATCCTCGAGCACAATAACACGGGGTTTGTTCTCGGCATCGCTGTAAAGCACGGAAGGTACAAGATAGTCGCCGCTGCTTAGTCGATCGACAAGCACATCCTGTGCATCGCGTACCTCAAGGCTGCCTGATCGCACGATCACCATGCCGGTTGCTGCAACATCTTCTGCAGCAGGTTTCAGATCCAGCTCACTGCCGGATTTACTGAAAGCAACATAGATGTCGTCACTGGCCAGCTCAAGCTGGCTTGCAGATAAATGATTGAACGGCGGGTGCTGCACCAGAAAAGTTTGCACATCGCCTGCTTCACTGACCATGTAGGCCGCTCCCGATGATCGCAATTATTGGAAGATTGATTCTCTCGCCAGGGCGCCAGGCTCGCAAAGGTTGGCGAAAAAAGCCGATTGCCAAATATTATTAATTAAATGGCCTCTTTGCGCCCTCTGCGCCTTTGCGAGAAATAATACATTATTTATTTCAACACAATGACTCACTCAGAAAA
>JASFVM010000361.1:0-3044 GCA_050049835.1 Gammaproteobacteria bacterium | reverse complement strand
TCGTCCCTGCCAACCAGGGCCCCGGTATGGGACATCGCCGCCTTCGAGCTGGCCTCATGGCGTCCCGACTTGATCAGGATCACGGGCTTGATGCGCGCCGCCGCTTTCAGGCCGCTGAGAAACGCACGCGCGTCATTGACGCCTTCGACGTACAGCAGGATGCTGTGCGTTCCCGGGTCCAGCGCGAGGAAATCCAGCAACTCGCCGAAACCGATATCGGACGCGTCACCCAGCGACACCACCGTCGAGAACCCGACACCTTGCGATGCGGCCCAGTCAAGGATAGCGGTACAGATCGCGCCGGACTGGGAGAGCAGCGCCAGCTTGCCGGGTGTTGCGTTGTCATAACCGAAGGTCGCGTTGACCCCGCTGGAAGGGCGCATGATGCCAAGGCAGTTGGGGCCGATGATGCGGATGTTGTATCGGCGCGCGATTTCCCTGAGCTCGTTTTCGAGCAGCCGTCCCTGCTTGCCGGCGCCGGCCTCGCTGAAGCCCGCGGAGATGACGACAACATTGCGAACGTTTTTCTCACCGCATTGACGCAGGATGCCGGGGACCGTTGCGGCGGGGGTCGCGATCACTGCCATATCGACCTGGCCCGGAATGGCGGCGATATCCGCGTAACATTGCTGGTCGAGTATCTTTTTGTGCTTCGGATTCACCGGATAAAGCGCGCCCTTGAAGCCGGCTGCGATCATGTTGAACAGCAGGCGATGCCCCACACTGCCCTCCTTCGGGGAGGCGCCGACAATCGCCACCGCCTGCGGTGAGAAGAATGGACTCAGGTAATGTTGGGTCATGGGATTCGGCTCGTGCTAAATTACCGCTGGAAGATTCGCGGGTGTTTCTTGCATTATGGTTTTTGGCATTATCTGGCACAAAGATTGTGAACGACATCAGGTCCCGACACAACACCCGGAGACGCCGGCTCGCATTACGGCGATCAAGGACCAACTGGTTGCACAGGGGCTGGATCTGTTCATGCCCTGCACCGAGGCATCACCGGCCACAACCGGGCAGCTGGAACGCGTGCATAGTGGTGCCTACGTGAAACATATGTTTTCACTGGCGGAGTCAGGCGGGGAGCACTGGCTTGATCCGGATACTTTCTTCACGCCGGAAACTCTGACTGCCGCCCTGTATGCCGCCGGTGCCTGCGTCAAAGCGGTGGACCTGGTCATGACAAGCAAGGTGCGGCACCAGTTCTGCCTGGTGCGGCCACCCGGACACCACGCCGGGCGCGACAGCGCCGGGGGCTTTTGCATTTTCAACAACATCGCCGTCGGTGCAGCGCATGCGCTGGCGAGCTACGGTCTTGAACGCATCGCGATCGCGGACTTCGATGCTCACCACGGCAACGGGACCGAGTCCATATTCCGGGATGAGCCGCGCATACTTCTCTGCTCGACGTTCCAGCACCCCTTCTATCCCGACCATCCGTTTGCATCGGGCAATGATCATATCGTCAACGTGCCGTTGCCAGCCTATACTGCAAGCCGGCCCTTCCGGGAAGCGCTAACCGAACACTGGTTGCCTGCACTCGAGGCATTCCGGCCGCAGCTGGTGATGGTGTCAGCAGGATTCGACGGCCATGCGAGCGACAACATGTCACAGCTGATGCTGACCAACGACGATTTTGCGTGGCTCAGTGGGCAGTTGACCAGGATTGCCGAAAAGCATGCCGGTAACCGTCTGGTAGCCGTACTCGAAGGCGGCTACAACTGCGATACGCTGGGCGGGAGTGTACTCGCCTTTCTGCAGGAATACTGGAAGTAAAGTTCTGGAGACAGATATGACTAATTGTTGTAATACATCGCAACCTGTACAACCCAGAAAGCATGTTTGCCCTGTCAATGGCAAGCCCTGCAGTGAGGTATCTGTTGGCACTGTCATGCATCACATCAACCAGCCCTGGAATTACCCACTCAGCGATCAGGCATACTTTTTCTGCGATGATCCGGACTGTGAGGTAGTCTATTTCAGCCAGGACAACACCACCATAAAAACAGATTCACTGCGAACAAAAGTTGGTATAAAAGAGCAAACTGAAAAGGCACTCGTTTGTTATTGTTTTGGCATTAATCGACAGCAATCCAAAAGCAGCCCATGGGCAAAAGCATTTGTTATTGAGCAAACAAAAAACCATAGATGCTCATGTAATACCAGCAACCCGTCCGGCAGGTGTTGCCTGAAGGACTTTCCCGGGTGAATATTGCTCTGAAAATGCGCTTATGGGTTACGCTTTACCTGTCGCCCCGGCTACCATAGCCTGGTCGTTATGTTCTTAATATATTCCGGGCAGGATTATCTACCCAATCCAGATGTCACAAAAAGAACAGGTAGGTAATTTTTTATATTCTTAACTTTACAACGAGATTTGAAACATGACTGCTCAACACCGTGTACTACTCGAAGTAAAAAATAAAATTGCCTATGTGACTTTAAACAGACCAGACAAACACAATGGTTTAGATCAACGTATGTTTGCAGACCTGGTGCAAACAGCCAAAGTCATTCGCAAAAACCGCAGTATTCGTTGTGTCATCATGCATGGCAAAGGTCCGTCTTTTTGCGCGGGTCTGGATTTTGTTGCTCTGTCTAAAACACCCTCTATGATACCCGGGTTTTTTGCCAAACTGCCATGGAACAAAGACAACATGTTTCAGCGTGTAGCCCATATATGGCGTGATTTACCGATTCCTGTGATTGCAGTTGTACATGGAAACTGCCTGGGAGGCGGACTGCAAATAATACTGGCCTGTGATTACCGCATAGCCACGCCTGCAGCCAGGCTGTCCATACTGGAAATGAAATGGGGGCTTATTCCCGACATGAGCGGCATGGTGACCCTTTCTCGCCTTACTCGTGTCGATATCGCCCAGGAACTTACAATGACGGGTCGCACCTTTAGTGGTTTAGAGGGCGCGGAATACGGGTTAATCAGCAAGATCAGCGAGAACCCGCTTGCCGAAGCCGAGGCTTTGGCCAATGTCATTTGTGAAAAAAGTCCGGATGCTATTGCTGCTGCCAAGTACCTGTTCAGG
>JASFVM010000360.1:0-3055 GCA_050049835.1 Gammaproteobacteria bacterium | reverse complement strand
GTACGGCTATTATGCGCCGGGTTCCTACGGTGGACACCGCGATTATTATCAGCCTTATGCTCGCGGCCCGTACCCTTACTATTATGCAGCCCGGCGACACCGTGTGCAGCCTGCCCATACCCGGGCGATAGCCCCGGTAACGGCGCCAGCGCCTGCCGCGAGCAGGAATGCCTATATCCCCACAACGAACAGCCGTACAGACAGCAATCAGACCCACAGCGAAAAGCCAGACGCTGCCGCGGACACAATGGTTCAGGCATCGGGCCTGAGTAACAAGAAACAGCAATTCATCAATGAGCTGCTGCCTTATATCGAACAGGAAAACAGGCGACTGATGCTGTTGCGTGCCAGGGTGGAGCGGATAATCGCCGGGATTGAGAATAACACTGCCCTTGCAGAATCTGAGCAGCAGCAAATCATCCGTCTGGCGAAAAAATACCGTGTTGATGGTAACCCTCTGCAAAGCGATGTCGCTCGCAAGGAACTGCATCGCAAAATTGATCTGATTCCGGCATCACTGGCGCTTGCCCAGGCAGCCAATGAAAGCGCCTGGGGTAAATCGAGGTTTGCACGTGAAGCAAACAACCTTTTTGGTATCTGGACTTATGATCAGGACAAAGGCTTGAAGCCGCAGGACAGGGAAGAGGGTAAAACGCACCTGGTTCGGGTTTTTGATGATTTCGGCGAATCGGTCCGTTACTACATGTATACACTCAATAGTCATCCGGCCTATGACAAATTGCGTGATATTCGACAGCAGCTAAGAGAGTCCGGCCTCATTATTGATGGTCATGCACTCGCAGCCGGTCTGGAGAAGTATTCTGCAAAGGGAGAAATGTATATCGATATGATCCAGGACTTGATCAAGCATAACGAATGGGCACAGCTTGATGACGGAGATCAAAGTACATAAACGGCGCAGGCTGAACGGTGCTAAGGCTTGTTTTGAATAGCGCCGGCGATTTCAACACTGAGCATTTCCACCGTCTTGCTCAGCGCGCGGGCAATTTCTGAATACGGCGCAGCAGGGTCTGCCTTGACACTGAATGCCGATTTTCTCATTGTAACAAGTCCGGATCCGCCCCCTTTGCGAACACTCCAGTTTGCAACCAGTGACGCATTACCCTGATCGCTGACGTCGAAACGCCATACGTTAACCGCTATCTGGTAATCGACTTCAGACCAGTGCCGTGATGGCTGTAATGATACCTTGTCGGTATTTAGCAGGATGGAGAGATTTTCTGCCAGGATGCGGCTGAAATTGTCCTGCAGGGGCTCGGCCCAGCGGTGCGTTTCAGAAAGGTTGACTTCAGTGCTGTCGGTACGGGTTACGATCTGCGATCTATCCAGATATTTTGCGAACTGGACAGGGCCGATGCCTATATGCACACTGGCCGGCTCCAGCTGAGCCGGTTGTTCAGCCGCTGTCTCTGTCAGGGGCTCGAGGATATAGAATCTTGACGGTGGTGTTGTCCCGCAGCCACCAAGCACAAGCATAATGACAAGCAAAGGCAGGGAAAAATATCTGTCAGCTATATGCAGTGGAGTCATGCTAGTTTCTCGGGTTCTTGCCTTTCAATAGCGTTTCCGGTTGCCTCTCGACAGTCTCCGCGAATATCCGTATCGACCTGGCTGCATTGACGATTTCCTCAAGGGCTACATTCAGGTTGTAGACCTGCGCCGAATCCTGGCTCACCAGGAGTTGCATATTGCCCAGTAATACATCTGCTTCGTGCAGGGTATTCTGCGCATCCAGTAGGGTTTCAGCGGTATCCTCTGCGAGTGGCTGCACGCTTCGGTTAATGTTTTCTGCAAGCGCATCGATCGACTTCAGTGTTTGTTTCAGCACGACCATGGTTTCCTCGACCTCAGGGGAGCTTACGATTTCATTTATGGCCGCCAATGAGGAGGTTATATCGTTCAGGATTTGTTCAAGCGGTAGATCCTGCAGTTGTTCACTGATTACTTCAAATGTCCTAGGAATGGTTGGAATCTCTCGCAGGCTGCCATCACCATGATATTCAATCGCGGCATCCGGACGGTAATCGAGCTGTATTGCCATTTGAGATGTCAGCAGGCTCTGCAGTTGCAGCTGTGCTCTCAGTCCGAGTACCTCTATCATGTATTTCAGGTGGTCCTGATCAGGATCCGGAACATTGATTTGCCTGACATCTGCGATTGCATCAGGCTCGAACTGGACGATTACCGGAATATAGAAATCACCGTCGGCAGGATTAAATTCGATATTGATGTCGATTACAGTGCCTACCTTAACGCCGCGCACATTAACAGGGGCGCCCTTGTTCAGTCCATCGACCGATCCGGTGAAATACATGATTATTTTTTCGCGGTCCTCGAACAGTCCAACATTCCCCAGCGCCAGAAACGCGGTTACAGCAACGGCGATTGCGCCAACCACAAACGCACCTATCAAGGTCGAGTTGGCTCGCTGACTCATCGCTCACCCCTGCTGAGAAAGGTCCTTACTGTGGGATTGTCGGATTCATCGCGCAATTTGTTCGGATCACCCGTTGCTATCATTGTTCTACTGTCTGCATCAAGAAAGACTGAATTATTACCAATAGCGAATATGCTTGCCAGCTCATGCGTCACAACTACAACTGTAGTGCCAAGACTATCACGTAATTCAATTATAAGATCATCCAGTCTGCGTGCACTGATGGGATCCAGTCCGGCGCCGGGTTCATCGAAGAACAGAATTTCAGGATCGAGCGCCATGGCGCGTGCCAGGCTGGCCCGTTTCCTCATGCCCCCGCTGAGTTCAGAGGGAAGGTATTCCTCATGTCCTGCGAGGCCTACCAGTGCAAGCTTGTATGAAACGACGTCACTGATCTCCGAGACACTCAATTGTGTATATTCGGCAAGTGGCAGGGCGATGTTTTCTGCCAGCGTCATCGAGCTCCATAACGCACCCCCCTGGAACATGACGCCGAAACGCTGTTTAATTTTCTGTCGCTTTTGCGGCCCTGATTCCCAGAAATTGTCCGCACCAAAATAAACATCACCGGCAGCAGGGGGCTTGAGGCCGATGAGG
>JASFVM010000359.1:0-3077 GCA_050049835.1 Gammaproteobacteria bacterium | reverse complement strand
ATCGGGCTGCAGTTGCGGAGTCATTTGCTGCAGGCGCGCCGGCTCGAAATATTTCAGCAATACCTTGCCGCCGCTGTTGGAGGCGCCGCCAGCAAGCCAGGTGTCGCCGAGGCGGTGGCTGTAGACCCCGAGCTGGCTGGAGAATACAGGTTTGTCCGAGATCAGTTTCAGTACCAGCGTACTGCCTAGTGAGGTAACCGCTTCACCCGTATCACCGGCGCCGGTCGCGATGAAGGCTGCGATGCTGTCAGTGGTGCCGGCAACGATGCTGCAATCGACCGGTAGACCGAGCTCACGTGCGATACTGGCAGCCACTGTTGCAATGACAGTACCGGGCGCATAAACCCTGGGTAACAGCGCGCTGTTTATGCCCAGCTGGCTCAGCCACTGCGGCCACACGCGCTCGAGCGGATCATAGCCCAGTTTCAGGCAATTGTTTTCATCGCTGCAGTCAAAACGTCCACAAAGCAGACCGGCAATCCAGTCGGCCTGATGGCAGATGTGGGCGGCATCAGGTTTTTGCCTGAGCAGAAACAATACCTTGGCCAGGGAAGAGCTGGCCCCGCGTGCCGCGCTGCCTTCAGGCGCAATATGCTCGATGGCCTCGGCTTCCGCGGTGCAGCGCTGGTCGTTATACATCAATGCCGGAGTACAGGGCTCACCGTTGCGGTCACACAACATCACAGTTGCCGAAGTTCCGTCGATGGCTATGGCGCGGATGCAGTCTGTTTCCACCTGGTCGCATAAACGGGTGATGACATTGAACGCGGCCTGTTTCCAGTCCATCGGTTGCTGCATCGATGGCAGTGGTAATCTTGCTGTTGCCAGCTCTTTGCCCTGCGGATCAATTGCGCTGCCGCGCACCCCCGAGGTGCCGAGATCGATGCCCAGGAAAATTGCGGCACTCACCCGACGGCGTCCCCGGTCAAGGAAGATCAACCGGTGGTTGAGCCCGCCAGCCTTGTTTGATGTGTTCTGCGACCACGGTCGTGTAAATGCCGCCACGAACGAAGAATTCTGCAGTCAGGCGCATGAATCTCGGCTGGCAGGCGGTTGCCAGGTCATCCAGTATCCGGTTGGTGACAGCCTCGTGAAAAGCGCCTTCATTCCGGAATGACCAGATATACATCTTGAGAGATTTCAATTCAATACAGGACATATCTGGTACATATTCTAGGTGCAGGGTAGCAAAATCCGGCTGCCCGGTTTTGGGGCACAGGCAGGTGAATTCCGGCATCCGGATGCGAATCGTATAGTCCTTGTCAGTTTGTGGGTTATCAAAGACTTCCAGTTCTTTTGCGGGCTGACCTGGCATGGTAAATCCTGTTTTTTATCAGTATTTAAAATGACGCCAATTATACGCGTGGATTTATCATAATTCCCTGTCGATTTTCACCGACGCTCATGTATACTAACTGCCAAATTATAACGATAAAGCACCAGGATAGTTCATGCGCCTGAGCAAGATCAAACTCGCCGGCTTTAAATCATTTGTAGACCCAACAACGCTTAAATTACCCGGTAATCTCACCGGTATTGTCGGACCTAACGGCTGCGGCAAGTCGAATGTCATCGATGCCGTGCGCTGGGTGATGGGTGAGTCATCTGCCAAGCATTTGCGTGGCAGCTCCATGGAAGATGTGATTTTCAACGGCTCGGCCGGGCGCAAACCCGTGGGCATGGCTTCGGTCGAGTTGCTGTTCGATAACAGCGACGGCACTGCACCCGGACCTTATGCCGGGTACAACGAAATTTCCGTCAAGCGCTCCGTGACCCGTGACGGCCAGTCCAAGTACTACCTGAACAATGCCCATTGCCGTCGACGTGATATTGCGGACCTGTTTCTCGGTACCGGTCTCGGGCCGCGCAGTTATGCCATAATCGAGCAAGGCATGATTTCCCGTCTGATCGAAGCCAAGCCGGAAGAAATGCGAGTTTATATCGAGGAAGCGGCTGGCATCTCCAAGTACAAGGAACGACGCAAGGAAACCGAAAATCGCATCCGTCATACACGTGACAACCTTGCCCGGCTGGACGATCTGCGTGAGGAAATAGACAAGCAGCTTGCGCGACTGAAGCGACAGAGCAGGGCAGCGGAACGCTACAAGGAACTCAAGACGGAAGAGCGTCAGTACAAGGCGGAGCAACTGGCATTACGCTGGCGCGAATTGAAGCAGGAGCTCGATGGTCGTGACCAGGAAATCAAACAGACACAGGCGCAACTTGAAAACCTCATTACCGAGCAGCGCACGATTGAATCCAGAATCGGGTCGCGGCGTCAGCAGCATGACGAGGCGAATGATAATCTGAATACAGTACAGGGGCAGTACTACAGCCTGGGTGCAGAAATTTCCGGTGTTGAGCAGAACATCAAGCACCAGCAGGATTTGCAGCAACGTCAAAAGACCGACCTCGAGCAAATCGAGGAAGAGCTGCGCGAAACAGCCGAGTCCCTGCAGGCCGACAGGCAGAGCATCGCGGAACTTGAAACCCGGCTGGCTGCCGACTCACCGCTTATAGAGGAAACGCGCAACAGGGAAGCTGAAGTCAGCGAGCTGTACCACAAGGCCGAAGAAGCCATGCATGACTGGCAGCAGGTGTGGGATGATTTCAACAAGCAGTATTCGGATACCACGCAGAAAGCGCAGGTAGAGAACTCGCGTATCGAGCAGCTTGAGCGGCACATCGAACAGTTGAACCAGCGTCTGAGACGTATCGAACACGAACAGGAAGCGCTGAGTGGTGAAAACCTGGATGAAAAGATTGCTGAACTGCAGCAAAAACTCAGCGAAATCGAACAGGAAAAATCTGCTCACGAGGAAAGGCTGGGTACTGCATTAAACCGGATACGAGAAACCCGCGAGCAAATTGTCAGCAGCGAGCAACAATCCGCTGAACAGCGCCGCAAGATCCACGAATACCAGGGGCGTTTGTCATCACTGGAGGCGCTGCAGCAGGCGGCGCTGGGCAAAGAAGACCGTCCGGTCAATCAATGGCTGGAACGGCAGGGACTGAGTGGCAAACAGCGCTTCGCCCAGCAGCTCGATGTCGAATCAGGCTGGGAAAATGCTGTTGAA
>JASFVM010000075.1:0-9733 GCA_050049835.1 Gammaproteobacteria bacterium | reverse complement strand
AAAAGGATAACATTACTGTGCCAGTGCATATTAAAACTGCCGATGAAATAGAAAAAATGCGCGTTGCGGGCCGTCTTGCAGGTGAAGTGTTGCAGATGGTTCGTCCTCATGTGAAAGCGGGGATGACAACGGGCGAACTGGACAGCATCTGCCATGATTACATTGTCAACACGCAGAACGCTATTCCGGCACCACTAAACTATCATGGCTTCCCCAAATCAATATGCACTTCGGTCAACCACCAGGTCTGTCACGGCATACCTGGAGACAGGATACTTAAAAACGGTGATATCCTGAATATTGACATCACGGTAATAAAGGACGAATACCATGGTGACACCAGTAAAATGTTCATGATCGGTGAACCCAATATCAGGGCAGCCCGGGTGGCAAAAATTGCACATGAATGCATGGTTATCGGCATCGAACAGGTAAGACCGGGCACATATCTCGGCGATATCGGTCATGCCATTCAACAGCATGCAGAATCGAACCATTGCTCTGTCGTTCGTGAGTATTGCGGGCACGGCATTGGCCGCGGCTTTCATGAAGATCCGCAAGTACTGCACTACGGCAAACCAGGCACAGGACTGCAACTGGAAGCCGGGATGACATTTACCATAGAACCTATGATTAATGCCGGCAAACGCCACGTCAAATTGCTGAATGACAACTGGACGGTTGTGACCAAGGATCACAGCCCGTCTGCACAATGGGAGCATACTATCCTCGTTACTGACTCTGGCTATGAGGTGCTGACACAGTGCCCGGGCGACGAAATCTGACATGCACGCGATAAACAAGAACGCAAACGGTGAAATCAGCAACCTGTTTGACGAGCAGAAACTCAGGCTGATTCTACAGACCGGGTCGGATGATCTGCTGCCCACCCTCAAGGATGCCGTCATATCCATCAATGACGGCCTTAAACAGTTCTACATGAATGGAGTGCCGGTTGAAGAAATCGTGCTCGGTCGCGCCTTGCTGGTCGATCGATTATTAATAAGCCTGTCCAAGCATTATTTTTCATCTGTCGAACAGCCTGTTGCCCTGATTGCTGTTGGTGGCTACGGACGTGGTGAGCTTCACCCGGCTTCCGACATCGATCTGATGCTGTTGCTGCAGGATGAAGAAGACCAGCAAACACAGGCAGCAATAGAGCAATTTATCATGTTGTTGTGGGATGCGCGGCTCGAGATTGGTCACAGCGTGCGAACGCTGGATGAATGTGCTGATGAAGCTGCCAGGGATATTACCGTAGCTACCAATATCATGGAATCGCGCCTGCTCTGGGGCGATCGCGAACTGTTCGATCAGATGCATGCAATGACGGGTCCTGACAAAATGTGGGATGACCAGTCATTCTTCGAAGCCAAGCTGAAGGAACAGATCCAGCGCAACGGCAAGTACAACGACACCGCATACAACCTGGAACCCAATATCAAGGAAGGTCATGGCGGCCTGAGGGATATCCAGATGATCGGCTGGGTTGCAAAACGCCATTTCGGGGCATCCAGCCTGCACGACCTGGTCGACCACAAATTCCTGCGTGATGAAGAACTCAAGACCTTACTCGATGGACAGCAGCTACTTTGGCGAATTCGCTGCAGCCTGCACTACCTCACCGGCCGCCGTGAAGATCGTCTGCTGTTTGACTATCAGCACCAGCTCGCCCTGGAGTTTGGTTTCCAGGATGACAGTGAAAAAAGCAGAAGTAACCACGCCATCGAGCAGTTCATGCAACAGTATTACCGCACCGTAATGGAGCTGGAGCGCTTGAATGAAATGCTGTTACAGCTCTTTCGTGAAGCCATACTGTACAAGGACAAGCCCGGTGAAACTGAAGTCATCAATGAATTATTCCAGATAAAGCACGGTTATATTGAAGTCACACACGAGAATGTGTTCAAGAACAAGCCCACAGCCTTGCTGAAACTTTTTCTGATAAATGAACAGCATCCTGAGATACAGGGCGTACGCGCTGAAACGATACGGTTGATACGCGAAAACAGGCACCTGATCAATGATGAATTTCGTCAGTCCGATGAAGCCAAGCGCCTGTTCATTCATATTATCCGGCAAAGCCGTGGTGTTACCCATGAATTCAGGCGCATGAACCGCTACGGTATACTCGCAGCCTATATACCCGCATTTGCCAGGATTGTCGGGCGTATGCAATACGACCTGTTTCATGCCTATACCGTCGATCAGCATACACTTTTCGTATTGCGTAACCTGCGCCGCCTGTCAGTACCGGAATTCTGTCACGAGTTTCCACTCGCGAGCGGGATCACGCATCATCTGAAAAAACCGGAACTGCTTTATCTTGCCGGCCTGTTTCACGATATTGCAAAAGGCCGCGAGGGTGATCATTCCGAACTGGGTGCAAACGACGCCCTTGAATTCTGCCTTGATCACGGCCTCAGCCACGAAGACGCAGAACTGGTGAGCTGGCTCGTTCGCAACCATCTCATCATGTCGATTACAGCACAGCGTAAGGATATCAGTGACCCGGAAATCATTTCTGAATTTTCTGAAACAGTACACTCACTGGAGAGACTGGACTATCTCTATCTGCTGACAATGTGTGATATTCGCGCCACCAACCCCAAGCAATGGAACAGCTGGAAAGACAAGTTGCTGGTAGAGCTATATAACAAGACCGCACATGTGCTGCAACAGGGTGTTGAATACCAGGCCAGCAAGCAGGACGATATCGATCATAACCGGACATACGCATTCCGCAACCTGTCCAAGGAGGGTTTTGGAACGCTTGAGATACACGCAATCTGGGACAATTTCACCGATGAATATTTCCTCAGGCACACACCGGCAGAGATTGTCTGGCACACCCGCCTGATCATTCAGCATGCCAACAAGGATACGCCGGTTGTCAAGGCAAGAACCGACAAGCGCACCGGCAGCATGGAACTGTTTGTATTCAGCAAATCAGTTTCACACATGTTTGCACGAATCGTCAGTGTTCTTGGCCAGTTGAACCTGAGTGTTGCTGATGCTTTCATTATGCGCGGCATGCGCGGCTGCCTGCTGGAAACTTACAAGATTATCTTTTCTGACGAGATGCTCGAGCATATTGATCATTATGCCAATGAAGTTGTACCCCAGATTCTTGACAAACTCGCGGATACTGAACTGAGAGATCTGGCCACTCTGGCTGTACCACGAGTGCAGAAGCACTTTCAGGTTGAAACAACTATCAGCTTCGCCCTGGTTGAAGACACTGGTATAACAAGGATGCACATTGAAACGGCGGACAGGCCCGGGCTGCTCTCTGTTATTGCACGAACATTCATTCAATGCAACATCAGCATCCACAGCGCCAAGATTTCAACTGCCGGCGAAACAGCCAATGACAATTTTGATATCACCCAGGCCAACACCCAGACCCCGTTAAGCGAGGATATGCAGCAACAGCTCAAACAGGCACTGCTGGAACAATTATAAATGACTGCAACGCTTGAACTCGCTAAACAGCTGATCGCCAGGCCATCCGTCACACCCGACGACCATGGCTGCCAGGCTATCATTGCCGAACGCCTGCAGAGGCTTGGCTTTACCATCGAACATCACCGTTTCGGTGAAGTCGACAACCTGTGGGCGCGACGCGGCAGCAGTCAACCCTTATTTGTGTTCGCAGGACATACTGACGTAGTTCCTTCCGGCCCGGTCGACCAGTGGCAATATGACCCCTTCACGCCGACGATAAACGGCAATATTCTCTATGGCCGTGGCGCTGCCGACATGAAAGGCAGCATCGCCGCCATGGTGTGCGCGTGTGAACAGTTCATTGAACGGCACCCGGATCATTGCGGCTCTATCGCATTCCTGATCACCAGTGACGAGGAAGGGCCGGCAACCGAAGGGACCGTTAAAATTGTCGAATTATTGCAACAACGACATGAACAAATCGACTGGTGCCTTGTCGGCGAACCGACCAGCAGCAACACAGTCGGCGATGTAGTGAAAAACGGACGTCGTGGCTCTCTATCCGGGGACCTGAAAATCATCGGCACGCAAGGTCACATCGCCTACCCGCACCTCGCCGACAATCCGATACACCGGCTTGCACCGGCATTGAATGATCTGGTCAATGAAAAATGGGACAATGGTAATGAATTTTTTCCGCCAACCAGCTTTCAGATTTCAAACATCAATGCCGGCACGGGCGCAAATAATGTTATTCCCGGTTCGGTTGATGTACTGTTCAATTTACGCTTTTCCACTGAAATCACCGAAACGCAGATTCGCCGGCGTATCGAGGATATTCTGGATATGCATAATCTCGACTACGAGCTGACATGGTCGCTGTCGGGAAATCCGTTCCTGACCCCTGAAGGCGAACTGATTGACGCAACCAAAGCCGCTATCATGAAAGTACGTAACCTTGATACCGAGCTGTCCACCAGTGGCGGCACTTCCGATGGCCGGTTTATTGCGCCTGCCGGCTCCCAGGTACTGGAACTCGGCCCTGTCAATGCCAGCATTCACAAGATTGATGAAAATGTCGACGTCAGAGAACTTGAGCAATTATCTGATATATATCATGAAATTCTGGCCCGGTTACTCACCTGACAGGGTTTAACAGCTGACAATGAGCTACAATTCAGGAAAATAATAAATAAAAAAGGTGCATTATGAACCTGGAAAAAGTGGTTTTCAGTTTCTTCATGATTCTCGCTTTAACGCTGAATTTCGGTTTCTTTATTGGCGAAGTCGATGACCCTGCACATCACAATGTCTTCGAGTTATATGCAGTGCTTGTCGTCAACCTCATTGCAACAGTGATGAAATTCGGCGACCGCTCACAACTGGGCGCTATGCTTCTGGCCACCAGCCTTGTTGCAGTTGTGCAACTGATCTCGGCAACCATCGTCTGGACGGTTGCCGTTCATGTACAGGAAACAGGTCTGACTCCGGGCGTTATGTCGACCATCGTTTCCCTGAGTGGCGGCGCCATGCTGGCAAATATCATATCGGTGATCCTGCTGATGATCGAAGCCGCGATGCTTCGCCATTGATCGAGACATCACCGCCGGATTGGTAATATGAGGCCTGACCGATGAACCTGGTTACCTCGATGATCCTGCGGCGTATGCGCACGCCGTTTATTCTGCTGATAACGGTGTATAACATAGCCATCCTGGGAATGATCCTGATACCCGGTGCTGATGATCAGGGCAACCCGTGGCACATGAGCATTTTCCACGCGTTTTACTTTGTCAGTTTCACCGCCACAACCATTGGTTTCGGCGAAATCCCCTTCCCCCTGTCAGATGCGCAGCGACTATGGACCGTGTTTTCAATATATATCCTGGTCATAGCGTGGCTCTATGCCATCGGTAAGATCCTCACCCTGATACAGGATCCGCACTTCAAGGCAGCTGTCACCAGTTCACGCTTCAGAAGAAACGTCAGATCACTGCACGAGCCTTTCTATCTGGTTTGCGGCCTCGGCGAGACCGGTCATGAAGTTGTCACTGCACTGACGGAAGAGCATTACCGTGCGGTGGTTATCGAAAAGAACCCGAACAACCTGAACGAGATCAGGTTGAACGAAATGCGGGAATACGTGCCCAATATAATCGGTGATGCATCAGATGCCAGGCAACTCGAACATGCTGGTATCAGGCATAGCAAATGCAAAGGCGTTATCGCGGTCACGTCATCTGACGAGACCAATCTGAAGATAGCGATCACCAGCAAGTTGCTGCATCCCAATGTCAAGGTTGTGTGTCGCTCGGAACTGAAAGAATATGAGGAGAACATGCTTTCTTTCGGTACAGACCATATCGTAAACCCGTTCGAGACATTCGCAACCATTTTCCAGATGGCCATACACTCGCCTTCTCTTTATCTTATTTATGACTGGTTAACAGGTGCCCCCAACACGAAACTGAGCGACCCGATCTATTTCAGGTATGGCCACTGGATACTCTGCGGCTACGGACGTTTCGGCAAGCAGCTCTACCAACTGCTAACCAGTCGTGACGTAGAAGTTACGGTAATTGACCCCTCGAGCGAGGTTCGTGATGAATTCGAGCATCACCACGTGGAAAACAAGAAGAACTTCATCGTTGGCACCGGCATCGACGAAAAAACCCTTAAGAAAGCAGGCGTTGAATCATCCGCAGGAATTATTGCCGGCTCTGATAACGATTCCAACAACCTTTCGATTATTATGACTGCGCGTGCAATCAACCCGGATGTTTTCGTTGTTGCGCGCCAGAATGTGTATAACAACTACGATTTATATTCAGCGACAAAAGCCAACCTGATCATGCGACCGCGAGAGATTACGGCGCGAAAGATCCGGGCTGTATTCCTCAATCCACTTCTGGTTGACTACTTGAAAATCGCCAAAAGCTACGATGAGGAATGGGCCAATATTGCTATTAGCCGTATGAGCGCAGTCATCGGCAATCACAATCCCCATATCTGGACAGTTGAAATAACAGATAAACTGTCTCCTGCCGTAGCCAGGGCACTGAAACTCGGCAGAAGCATCAAGCTGGGCCATATTACCCAGGACCCGGCATCGAGATTTATCAAACTTCAGTGTATTCCGCTTTTACTTGTTCGCAATGAAGAACAAATCATGATGCCGGATGATGATATCGACATCGACTACGGTGATAAGCTGTTGATCTGTGGTACGCGTGAAGTGAAAAACAGCATGGACTGGACACTTAAAGTCATGAGCAGCCTTAATTATGTCATGACGTTCAAAAATGAACCTGAATCATTCGTGTGGCGCATACTACACAGATACCTGCATAAAACCGAGCGCCGTAAATCACCGCGCTAGGGCCTGCATGCACAACATATACGGGCTTTTCGGCCAATCTGACGTGACCGGCTCAGGCTGATATAATACGCGGCGCTCACATCGCACATATTGCCCCGGTAGCTCAGCTGGATAGAGCAGCCGCCTCCTAAGCGGCAGGTCGGACGTTCAAATCGTCTCCGGGGCGCCATTTTTCCACAGTGCTGGTAAACATTGAGCACTCAGGATGATCTTTTTCCCGTTAATACGTAGAATAGCCATCTCATCCGGTCGCTCATGACCAACCGTATTACATCAAACAATCAGGGTCATCAATATGTCCACAGTCAAACTTGAAACATCCAAAGGTGACATTGTCATCGAACTTAACGAAGAAAAAGCACCCGCGACCGTTCAGAACTTCCTCAACTATGTCCGTGATGGCTTCTATGATGGTACGATTTTTCACAGAGTAATCCCCGGCTTCATGATCCAGGGCGGTGGATTCAATGACCAGATGACGCAGAAAATAACACAGGATCCGGTAAATAATGAAGCAGACAACGGGCTGTCAAATGAACGCGGCACAATCGCAATGGCTCGCACCCAGGACCCTCACTCTGCGACAGCGCAATTTTTTATCAACCATAAAGATAATCCCTTTCTGAATCACACTGCCCCAGACATGCAGGGCTGGGGTTATTGCGTTTTTGGAAAAGTCACTGATGGTATGGATGTGGTCGACGCTATTGCCAGTGTAAAAACAACCAGCAGTGCTGGTCACAGTGATGTTCCGGAAGATGCCATTGTAATAGCGGCTGCTAAAGAAATCTGAGACATGATAGAAAACAGTCTGTTTATATCAGACTTGCATCTTGCACCGGAGCGACCACAAATCATTGGTTTGTTCGAAAGATTTGTCGATGAAGTTGCTGTTGATGCCGACTGTTTGTATATACTTGGTGATTTTCTTGAATACTGGATTGGCGACGACGATAATATATCAGGTCTCGAACCCGTTTTTGCCGCACTCAACCGTTTGCATCATGCCGGAACCGCGGTCAGTTTCATGCACGGTAACCGGGATTTTCTGATTGGTAATAAGCTGGCTGAACGATATCATTTTGAAATCATTGATGACCCTCATCTTGAGGTCCTGAATGGTATTGCCGTATTACTGATGCATGGAGATCTGTTATGTACAGATGACATTGCCTATCAGAATTTTCGTCGCAAGGTTCATAACCCGGTAATTCAACGGATCTTCCTGTTGCTGCCTTTATCACTGCGAGCACGAATCGCAGCGTCTCTTCGAGGCAGCAGCAAGAAGGCAACCGCCTACAAATCCGAACATATCATGGACGTTAACCAGCAGGCTGTTGAGAACACAATGCGTGAATACAATGCCAATATACTGATCCATGGTCATACCCACAGACCCGGTACGCACGATCTCCTGATCGATGGCCGCCACGCACAAAGAATCGTACTGGGTGACTGGTACAAAGATGGCAATTATCTTCGTATTAACAAGGACAATGAATTCGAACTCGTGCAATTCAATTAACAAAGACTGGTATCAGTATTCCTGGCATCATGCTACAGCAGGGAGTCGTTTCGCCGTTTTTGTATTGTTATTTACCGCAGAGACACTGAGGCGCAGAGTCAATCACATAAGTTGACTGGTAATAATCAACAATCTTGCATTTGTCAGAAAACCGATTGATTTATGGAGAATGCAGCTGTTCGCAGCAGGCACATATTGTCAGTAATTTGAAACAGATAATTATTTTCTCTGAGTCTTCGCGTCTCTGCGGTGAATACAAACAATCAATTCCTGCTGCTGTTATTTCAGTGAATACTGGCGATAATCCAGCGGTATTTCGAATATCGACGGATCTATCCTGATGTTCTCAAAGTTGATCAACTGGCGCCGCCTTTCATTACTGTGCCACTCCTGCACCGGTAGCCCTTTACTGTAATAGTCGCCCTTGTTGTATATCTGGTCTATCAAGTAACAGGGTGTGCGGAACTCCTCAGGAGTAGCTTGCAGGCCGATAAGCTGCTGGCTGGAGATAATTTCCTGGAAGCCCTGCAGGGTTTTTGCTATTTCTGGCAGCAATCCCGGGACCAGCTGTATGTCCATACAGGTTTCAGTTGTAACCGTGGTAATAGCATCGACACGATAGTTATAAACCTGTTTACCCTGTATTGCCGGCGCATTATCAAGCGCCTTGTACTCGACCTGTACTTCAAAGTCAGGGCTGTAAGGTTCATGTGGATATTCCGGCACGACAAGAATTGACCTGTCATAATGGCTGACGCTGTAAATCGTGTTCTTCTTGATGTCAAACACGATATAGCCGCTGCTATCGGACTCATCATCAATCCTGACAAAGTCGCGAGAGACCTTGTATTTTACTCTATAGGGTTCCGTGTTCTGCTCGATCTCGTTATAGGTCAACTCAACCGCATCGACCATATCAGTCGCATAAACCTGTGCAGATATAATGAAAAGCCAGCTGCTAACAGTCAAGTAATAAACAGTTCTCTGCATCACGCCACCACCTCTTTTCTTTCGCTGATTGCCACAAGATGTTGCATTTCCTCTTCAGTAAAGCCCGCCTGCAGTCTGGATGCCTCATCAAACGGACCCTGAATAATGCCGTCAACATGATTTCTGAGTAAATCAGTAAAAACCCCGGACGGAGACAGCCCTCTTTGTTGACAGACAAAGTTAAACCACTTTGTGCCAACCAATACATGCCCTATTTCTTCCTTATGTATGACCTCAAGTATGTCAATGAGTTGCTGTTCACCCGCTTTTTTCAACCTGGTTATCATCATTGGCGTCACATCCAGCCCTCTCGCTTCCAGCACCCTTGGCACCAGCGCCATACGCACCATAACATCATGTTCTGTTTTCAGCGCCATTTCCCACAATCCGTT
>JASFVM010000358.1:0-3093 GCA_050049835.1 Gammaproteobacteria bacterium | reverse complement strand
TGCCAGAACTTCTACTGTTGGCGGAACGGCTTCATACATAACCTTGAAGCGATTCACCCGGCCTCCGGTATTGTGCATACCGTCAACAAAGGCCGGTTGCGTGGCCTGGTAGAGCAGTTCTGCTTTTACCATATATGGACCCGTGTGGCCTTCAATATTTGCCAGGTAATGAACAGTGTCTTTACCGCAACCTTCCACGACAGTCATGCAGTTGAAATCATCATCACCTTCAACACCCGAAGGCATCGTCTGTGATTCGATGGTTTCTGCCTTGCTGTTAGTGAACCCGACCGGTGGAATGCGGTTGTCCTTCAGGTATTGTGCACCCTGTAACAATGTGTGGGTGATATTACCGTTAACATCACCCAGTACTGTTTCATAGATGGCTACCTGTGAAGGGTCATGAATAATGTCACGATGCGGTTCATAGCACACACTGGTATCAAAGCCATCCTGCTTATGTGCTGACATGCAATCCGCCTTGAGACGCGCTTCATCTGTCGAGATATAGCCTCTTGCATCCGGCTTGCCCGATTCAAAGATCACATTCCCGCCAATGTCTTTTACAGTTACGTGCAGCCACACACGACGACTGGGATAGGCAGACGGTAGCTTATGTCCCGCATTGTTAGTGATCTCCACATCAAAGCCCAGATCATTATTAACAACGGAAGGTGTGGTTACCTCCAGAAAAGCCGCGCTTTCGAGAAAATCACGTGTCAATGAAGCCTGTTCAGCAAAACCCGCTGTTGACGTTGATGTCTCAATACCAAGCTCAGTGCGGTAGTTGCTCAATATTTCAAGCAAATGCGCATTACCGCCCACGAGTGTATGTTGACTATAAGGTGTACGCACAGGCGCTGTGCCCGGCATCAATGTTATTGGCGTTGCATAGCCTGACTCAGGTTCAGGCATATGACATTGCTGGCATTGCGCTTCCTGTGCACCACCCACTTCTGAATAAACGCTGTTTTTCCATTCCAGGTAGGGTCCCTGTTCGAGGAAACTGATGCCTGAAGGTACGCCGGATTCCGGATCCAGCGCCGGGGTATAGAGAGTATGGCATGTCGCACATAAGCCGGATGAGGATATATGCTCGCCATATGTTGGTGTATGCCCTGTCTGATTGAACATATTATTACCTACCGGGCCGGCATACTGGCCGTAAATTCGTTTGTAATTTGCATCGTTTAAATCCGGAATATTGTAATTACCCGAATATGTGTCCTCTGTGCCGAGATTAACGTTTTCGATCTGGTGACAAAGAGTACAGCTCACACCCTCTCGAGCATGGTCTTCTGATTTTGCAGTATCAAACCGGTAAAACCCGTCAATATCGAGACCGGTATTGGTATGATACGCATGAGTCCGCCCCATCGGTGCATGGCATCGCGTGCAGGTATCCTCTATAAAACCCTCAAGATCGGGAAAACTGTCCACTTCATCTTCAACGGCTGCCTGCCAGTAAGGATCATTGAACGAATGCGCCATCACACTGTGTTGCCACTGTGTTCCGGGACTGATGTCTTTATTATCATAAAACATCACCGCTGGATTCTCGGATTTATGACAAGCCTCACCGCATTTCGCAGCATTGGTGAAAGCACCCGCCTGCCCCCAAAGCTGATTAAATGCCGCGTCCATTGACATGGCATCTTTATCAATGATTGTACCTGTCGCAGTATCCATGCCTAATTCTGTGTTGCGGGGATTACTCAGTAAAAGCTGCATGGAATTGCTTGTCGTCACCGGGGCTGTTGAATTATTTAATACCGGCACAACAACAAATTTTCTTGTCTCACCCGGTGCAAACTGCAGGCTGCCATTAGTTGCTGTGTAATCGGTTCCTGCTTGTGCGGCACCATCAGCAGTCGCGTAATCCACGGTAACTGTCTCTGTGCTGGCCGCAGAAAGCGTGACAACAAACTCGAGATCATCCGCGCCTTCTACAACGGTAGCATCATAAATGCCCGTTGTAACAGTTGCAGGTGTGGTTGCGGGATTATCAGAACTGCTGCAAGCCGAGAAAATCAGGAAGACAAGAATTAAACCTGCATGGCCTGCGCTTTTCAGCATGCCTCTGGTGTTGAAATACATAAAATTCTCAGCCTGACATTCAATATCATGCTTCTTCTATGATATTGATTTATCTATAATTAATAAAACTTCACGATCATTACATATATATATGCGGGCGTCATTGAGAATTATCAATACAGTCAGAAAAGAACCGGCGCTTTTTATGACATATATCAAGAAAAATACTCGGCAAAATACTCTTCGCCATCTGATGTTTTTCGATTAAATTCATGTAAAGTAATAACCATTATCAAATGCGGTATCAGGAACCATGCACAACGAAAAGGAAGTAACGCTCTGCACAAACGCCGAATGGGTGGGACGCTCACATTGCGATAAATGCCATATTCGTCAGTTGATGCTGTTTTCAGAATTACCGGAATCTGCTTTCGAAAAGACTCTGCAGCCAATTGATCACTTTCTTTACCCGCCTGGCTCGGTTCTGTATGAGGCTGACACCCATAAAAAGTTCATCTACTCAATCAGACGTGGCATGGTCAAGCTTGAACATGTCGCACAGGACGGGCAAAACAGAATTGTCCGCCTGCTTGGCTCCGGAGCCGCTATAGGCCTTGAACTGCTTGATGGTGCCAATGGCTATCACCATACTGCCATAGCTGTGAACCAGGTTGATCTTTGTAAAATTCCAGTATCAACGATCAGACAACTGGAAAGCAATCACCCTGCCCTTTGCAGGCACGTCGGACAACAACTGCAGGATCAGCTCGACCTCGCTGATCAGTGGATTGTCGCGCTCAGCACGGGCTCGGCCAGACAGCGCGTTGCACAACTGCTGCTGGTACTGGATGAATTTTTCGCCGATGAAACCGATGCTTTTTTACTGCTCAACCGTGAAGATATGGCCGCAATCACAGGTATTGCCGTTGAAACAGTCAGCCGTATGATCGCAGAATTCAAAAGGCAGAAAATCCTCATACGGATTAAAGACAATCTTTATCACTGCAACGTTGCTGCGTTGCAGGAAATCAACAAGCATAGCTGATTGGTGGAGAG
>JASFVM010000356.1:0-3097 GCA_050049835.1 Gammaproteobacteria bacterium | reverse complement strand
CATCGTTAAAGTGTATTTCATTCAACCAGTTATCTGACATGATTATTGTATTGTAATGAAGCCAGGCTCCTGTTTCAGCAACAGACCAGGCGTTATCGGACCGTGATTATTTCCAGTAGTGATTATGGACTGCAGAAAAACTGCATATAGCGTGCATGCAACAAAAGCCTTGCCTCACAAACGGACTTCAATGCCGCATTCCGCCATGTATTCCTTGGCCTCATGCACACTGTATTCAGCAAAATGAAAAATGCTCGCGGCGAGTACGGCATCAGCCATGCCTTGCAGAATGCCCTGGACAAGATGTTCGAGATTACCGACACCACCTGATGCAATGATCGGTACCGATACGGCTTCAGCAATGGCATGCGTCAGTGGTATATCAAAACCTATCCTGGTACCGTCACGATCCATACTGGTGAGCAGAATTTCACCCGCTCCGTATGCAACCATTTTCCGCGCCCACTCAACAGCATCAATCCCTGTCGGTTTGCGCCCGCCGTGAGTGAATATTTCCCAGCGCAGCGGCTCACCCTCGGCGCTGACCTGCTTGGCATCGATGGCGACCACGATGCATTGCGAACCGACCCTGTCAGTGGCTTCCTTGACAAATTCGGGATTGAAAACCGCTGCAGTATTGATTGCCACCTTGTCTGCACCTGCATTCAGCATGGTGCGCACATCTTCAACCTTGCGGATGCCGCCACCAACCGTTAAAGGAATAAAAACCTCTTCAGCGACATGTTCAACGACATGCACAATGGTATCGCGATTGTCCGAGCTGGCCGTTATATCAAGGAAGGTAATTTCATCGGCGCCCTCCTTGTCATAACGCCGCGCCACCTCAACCGGGTCACCGGCATCGCGGATATCAACAAATTTTACGCCTTTGACAACACGGCCGTTGTCGACATCAAGACAGGGAATGATTCGCTTGGCAAGTGACACGATCAGAAAACGTTGCTGTAATCGCTGCTGTTTTCCGCCAGCCAGCTTTGCGCCCGTGCAAGGTCAATCGTGCCTTCGTAAATGGCGCGCCCGACGATGGCACCGATGATACCCTCATCTGCAACAGCATTCAGTGCCTTGATATCGTCCATGTTGGTAATACCACCGGAAGCAATCACCGGGATTCGTATCGCTTGCGCCAGCTTGACGGTAGCTTCGATATTCACACCCTGCATCATGCCATCACGCGAAATATCAGTGTAGATGATGGCTTCAACACCGTCATCCTCAAAGCGTTGCGCCATATCAATGACATCGTGTTTGGAAACCTTCGACCAGCCATCAACAGCAACTTTGCCGTCTTTTGCATCCAGACCGACAACGATGCGATTTGGAAATTCAACACAGACTTCATTAATGAAGTGCGGGTCGGTCACCGCCTTGGTGCCGATGATGACATAGTGAACGCCGGCATCAAGATAAGCCACAATGGTTTCTTCATCACGAATACCGCCACCAATCTGTATCTCGATATCGGGATAGGTGCTGGCAATTTCATTGATGACTTCAGCATTCTGCGGCTTACCGGCAAAAGCCCCGTTGAGGTCAACGATATGCAACCGCCTGGTACCGGCTTCAGCCCACCGACCTGCCATTGCAACCGGGTCGTCAGAAAAAACGGTATCGTTGTTCATATCGCCCTGACGCAGGCGAACACATTGACCATCTTTCAGATCAATCGCAGGGATCAGTAACATGCAATTTCAGGCTCCATAAAGAATTACTGCCCATCCCATTGAGCAAAGTTCTTCAACAGCTGCAGACCGTCTGCCGCGCTCTTTTCAGGATGGAACTGTACGGCGAATAGATTATCGCAGGCGATGGCAGATGTGAACACAATGTCATATTCCGTTTCACCGGCAACAATGGCCTCATCGACAGGATCAACATAGAAGCTGTGCACAAAATAGAAGCGGCTTCCCTGCTTGATGCCATGCCACAGCGGGTGGGAAACGGTCTGGGTCACATTATTCCAGCCCATATGTGGTATTTTTAACAGTTCGGCTGATTTGTTCCTGTTCAACACCCTGCCAAAAAAACGCACTTCTCCCTTGAACAGGTCCATACAGTCAACACCATCGTTTTCTTCGCTGTGAGACATCAGCACCTGCAGTCCCATACAAATGCCCAGAAACGGCTTTTCTTTCGCGGCTTGCCTCACCGGTGCAATTAAATCCCGTTCGTTTAATTCGCGCATACAGTCACGCGCCGCGCCCTGACCTGGAAATACGACACGGTCCGCGTCGGCAATTTCTTCGGCACTGGATGTGATGCGTACTTTCTGTCCGGATCGGGCAACATGCTCCAGCGCCTTGGCAACAGAGCGCAAATTGCCCATGCCGTAATCAACAACAGCAATAAAAGACATTGACTTCAGAGCGCTCCTTTAGTGCTGGGCATGACGCCCTCCATGCGTTCATCAAACGACAAAGCCATTCGCACAGCGCGGCCAAAAGCCTTGAAAATGGTCTCTGCAATATGGTGCGCATTGTCCCCGCGTAAATTGTCGATATGCAGGGTAACACCGGCATGATTGACGAAACCCTGGAAAAATTCGTGCAACAGATCAACGTCAAATTCGCCGATCATTGCCCGCGGATAGTCAGCATGGTATTCGAGTCCCGGGCGCCCCGAGAAATCGATGACAACGCGGGACAATGCTTCATCAAGCGGCACATAGGCATGGCCATAACGGACGATACCGCTTTTGTCACCAACGGCCCTGGCTACAGCCTGTCCCAGCGTTATACCGATATCTTCAACAGTGTGGTGGGCATCGATATGCAGATCGCCCTTGGCGAGGACCTCAATATCGACAAGACCATGACGCCCAACCTGATCAAGCATGTGCTCAAGAAAGGGCACGCCTGTTTCCAGCTTGCAGATGCCTGTGCCATCGAGGTTTACAGATACCTGGATCCGGGTTTCGTTGGTATTGCGCTCAACCTCCGCCATGCGCTGGCTCATTGTTTATCTCCGATGGACAAAATAATAATTACGGGTGCTGTTGATTATGATAATAGCAGTACAGTGTAAATTTCAGGTGTTGATCAAGGATTGATGAGTTGAATAGTTTATCGTCATCAGG
>JASFVM010000357.1:0-3097 GCA_050049835.1 Gammaproteobacteria bacterium | reverse complement strand
AGTGTATTTTCTTTATCACCCGGTGCTTGAAATCGTGATGCAGGGAACCACACCCGGCAAGCAGATGGCTGGCGTTCATTTGATTACCCACTCAGGGGCTACGCCTGGTTTCGGCAGAATCCTGATCAGGAACCTGTTGCGCCTGATTGATGGCATACCGGGCGTATATACTGTCGGACTGCTGGTCGCCATTTTTACCAGAAACCATGTTCGCATTGGCGATATCGTCGCCGGCACGATACTTGTTTATGAAGACAATAAAGAGCAGCGCACGCTCGCAAACAAGCTGCAGCCATCACTCAACAGCGGACTTTCCAGAGAAAACCAGGGGTTGTTGCTGGAGCTGCTGGAACGCTGGCAGCAACTGGATAAAAAACAGCGGATTCATCTTGCACAACAGTTTCTGGCAAAAACCGGAGATGACTTCCGCTCCGATGATCCGGCGAAGTTACAGGCACGACTGCAGGTGCTCGCCGGAGAAGACAGGTAAGGAGCCTGTATGGTAAGGAATCGCCCGTTGCCGGCAGCTACCGTAGCTCAGGCATTCAGGCGCTGTTCAAGATCACTGCCTGACTTGCGCAGCTTGAGATCATTGACCTGTGCAACAAAGACAGCATCCAGCAATGGCACCAGCAGCACGGATACCACGGCAATGATGATATCAACAATACCAAAAGTCATCTGGAATTGCCCATGCATGACTTCCGGTGCGCTCAATGCCCCCAAAGATCCTGCAATAATCGCAACCACCATAATCAGCGCATAAATGATAAAGAATGGAACAAGGATGACGGCAGTCGTGCGCCAGTAGTTACCCCAAACCAGATTATGACTGCGTTTCAGCGATGCCAGAATACCCTCATCGTCAACCACGATCAGCACCTGGAAAAAAAGCAGGGTAACCATCAGGATCAAACCGGGAATGATCAGAAGAACAAAACCGATCGAGATCGCAAGCGCATATAAAACAGCTGCCACAAAAACTGGAATCGCTTTCCTGATACCTGTAACCAGAGAGTCATAAAGATCACTGTTATCACCGTTGGCAACGGCACCCACACGGGACAGTATTGCATTATAGAGAATAATACTGACCAGCCACATGATCATGGAAGTAACGAGTATCTGTGGCATCACCGCCGCCATATGCTGCGCAATTTCTTTCTCCGTCGCGAATTGCTGTAATGGCAGCATTGTCTGAAACATGGCATATTGCATAATAACGTTGATGATCGCGGTGACAGCCAGCAGTAATAATACGGGCTTCAAGCTGGCGACAAAAAGCCTGAAACCGCTATCAAGCACCCGGCCTATGCTTGATGGTTCTGTAAGCGCTTGATAAGACATGACCCATTCTCCTTTCTTGTTATTTTCTGCCATTCAATCTTGTTGAATATATAGCAGCTTCTTTAACGTTGTCCGATTATATGGCAAAAAACCGGCGAGTATTTTGCAGCGCATTATCTGCCAGCCACGATTGGTCGACCCCCATATAAGCAGCTGTTACCTTGCATATATGCGGCAGAAAACAGGGCTCGTTACGCCGCTTTTGTATCGGCAACTGCTTCAGGTCACGCGGCAACAGATATGGCGCATCAGTTTCCAGCATAATTCTGTCAATTGGAATCTCCTGCACCGCACGTTGTAAATCCGCGCCTCTGCGTTCATCACAGATCCACCCGGTAATACCGATATACATATCCATGCTCACATACTCCAGCGCCTCATCCATGTTACCGGTAAAACAATGTGCCACGGCACCGGGTAGTTCTTGCCGGTAATCCTTCAATATCCCGACAAAATCATCATGTGCATCACGCTGGTGTAGAAAAACCGGCAACCCGAGCTCACAAGCCAGTTGCAGTTGCGCATCAAAGGCCCGGCGTTGCGCTTCGGGCTCTGAATAATTCCTGTTGTAGTCGAGACCGCACTCACCTACAGCAACAGCCGCGGCTTCAACGCAAAGATCTCGCAATACCGCTATGCTGCCATTATCAAATTCACTTGCCTGGTGCGGATGCACACCTGCAGTCGTCAATAAGGTATCCGGATATTGATGGTTGAGCTCGAGTGCCAGCCGGCTGTGATGAATATCCGTGCCCGTGACAATCATACGCGCAACACCGGCATCCCGTGCACGTTGTATAACCGCATCAAGATCATTCCTGAAAGAACTGGCGGTCAGATTCACACCAATATCAATATACTCACTCATGTACGGTATGATATCAGCAGATCGCCTGGTCCACATTGCAATCAACGCCTGAAACTTCCACATGAATTCACCATCAATATGTATCGTTTGCGCAAACAGTTCCTGCAGACAGCAGGCACTGGAGCTTGCCAGAAAAACTGGCCTGCCTTTGCTGGAAAAACAAAGCAGTGATTTTGATCTACAGCTCTGTTTTGAACAGGACCGGGTAGAGTTATTTGACACCCATCTCAAGACCGCTATTCACGTCGATTTTGCACATGGCACACTCGCTCATCGCCAGCAATTCGGTGGCGGGCGTGGGCAGGCAATAGCAAGGGCCATTGGCCTGAGAAAAGACAAGACACCCGATGTACTTGACATTACTGCCGGACTTGCGCGTGATGCCTATATACTGGCTGTTCTTGGCTGCAAGGTCACACTGGTCGAACAGTCACCTGTTCTCTACAGCCTGATTGAAGACGGAATAAAGCGTGGACTCGTGGAGTCAGCCAGTGCTGGCGTGCTGAAAAACTTCATCAGCCTGGTCAACGCGGATGCGGTTCAATATATGAAGAACATGGACAGTGACTCCTGTCCCGACGTGATCTATATCGACCCCATGTACCCAGAAAAAAAGAAATCAGCGCTGGTAAAAAAGGACATGCAGATCCTGCAACGCCTGCTGGGAAAAGATGAGCAGGCTGATCAGCTGTTGAAAACCGCGCTTCGGCACAGTGGTAAACGTGTCGTTGTAAAACGCCCGATCCATGCGGAGCCTGTTGGCGACATCAAACCCGATACCAGCATCAGCAGCAAGAAGACCCGGTATGACATTTATCTGGTCAGGACTCACTGATTGAATGCAAAGACGCAGAGATGATTTACCGGTATCGGCTGAAGCCT
>JASFVM010000355.1:0-3106 GCA_050049835.1 Gammaproteobacteria bacterium | reverse complement strand
CGACTACAACGGGCAGACGCAGGCCGGACAGTCCCATCAAACCACAACCGAAGAAACCATACTCAGGCTGACGTACAGGCTGGGCTGGTCTCCGGCGAGTACCCGGGCCGCATTTTACGGCTCAGCTTACTGGCAGCAGTGGGAACGTGACATCCAGGCAACCAACGGCATTGCGGGCCTGTTTGAACGTTATGAATGGTGGACTGTAGAGGCTGGTGTGCAGGCACCTTTTTTCAGAGATGACAGCCAGCATCTGTTTCTGGAAATGGGCATGCTGGCCACCAGGAACGGCGATATTATGATTGACCTGGACGACTTTGGCTATGGATCGCATACACTCGATCTGGGCAACAGCATCGGATTTGCCAGCGCATTGAAATACCAGGTGAAACAGACGCAAAACGGCCGGCTTCAATTTGGTCTGCAGTTCAGAACCTGGGATTTTGGCAGGAGCAACAGCAAAACCATTTCCAACGGCAGCAGTACGATTACCATTACTGAACCGGAAAGCACTTCTTATCAAACCACCATCTCGGCCAGTTATATCCACAGCTTCTGATCACCTTCAGACCGGCTTGTCTATTGCGTTATGCCATCTACAATATATCTAACCGGCGTAACCCTTAATCACCGTGATCCCTGAAAAAAAACGCTTTCGCAGCCTCGCCACACGACTCAGCTTAGGTATTGTTGGGCTTGGCACAATGATCTTCATCGCCGTACTCGGCACCAATTATTTTCTGTCTCGTCATTTGCTGGAAGAATATGTTGGCGAGCTGGCACGCACAGCAGCCGCCTCAACAGTGAAAGAGATCGAAACTGTCTTCAGTTCGGTGGCAACCAGCGCGGACTCCCTGGCTGCTGTCGTGACCAAAGCCGATATCAGTGAACGGCAAATCCAGGATTCCATCCGCGCTTTTCTCAAGATTAATCCCGATATTTACGGCATGACCGTTGCGCTCGAACCCAACGTCCTGCATCAGGACATTGGCGAATTCTCGCCCTATTATTACAGGGATGGCGAAGATCTGGGTTATGCCGATCTTGCTGCTGAAGATTACCGTTACCTGTTGTGGGACTGGTATAACCAGCCAAAAGCAAACAGCCATTCAGTATGGACCGAGCCGTATTACGACCAGGGTGGTGGTAATGCCCTGATGACAACGTATGCGACACCCTTGAGACAAGGAAAGGAAAAAGTATTTGCCGGCGTTACCACTGCCGACATCTCGCTCGGCTGGTTACAGCACCTGATCGAAAGCATTCATATCCGTGACACCGGTTTTGGATTGATCGTTTCGCAGGAAGATACGATTGTTGCCCACCCGGATGCATCACGTGTGATGAAAAAACTGAAATCCACATTGGATTCAGATTTCATCAATCACTACTGGCATACCTATCTCGAAAGTAAACAGGCACACCAGGCGACCTACTTTCACGCGCCTTGCAGACACAAAGCGGGCGACTGCTGGATTGCTATCAAGCCACTGCTGGATACCGGCTGGAAAGTCGTGATTGTGATACCCGAGTCAGAACTTGATGCCGATATCATGTTGCTGACCGGTGAAATCGCCCTGGTTGCTGTTGCCGGCCTGGTTATCCTCGTGCTGATCATCGTGTCGATCACACGCAAGATGATCAACCCGCTGGAGCGGCTCGCCCGGGTAACCGGCGATATTGGTAGCGGTAACCTCGACATCAAGCTGCCCGCCCCTGAACGCAATGATGAAATTGGCGCACTGACGACAGACTTCCGCAACATGCGCGACTCCCTCAAAACCCATATTGAGCAACTCAAGGAAACAACCGCGAAGCAGCAAAAACTGGAGAGCGAAATCCAGATTGCCAGTGACATCCAGCTGTCCATGGTTCCAGGCGGCGGTTCCGTTTTAATCAACGAATTCAACTACCAGCTGTATGCCATGCTGCGCTCTGCACGCTCTGTCGGTGGCGATCTGTACTATTTTCAGCAGGACGGCAACAAACTTCACTTCATTATCGGTGATGTTTCCGACAAGGGTGTGCCGGCCGCCCTGTTCATGGCCAAAACTGTAACCTTGTACACCGGCGCGCTCAATGACGACCTGTCACCAGGCGATACTTTCACCCACATGAACCATGCGCTTACGCACAACAATGAAGCCTGCATGTTTGTTACCGCATTGTGCGGCACCCTCGACCTCGACAGCGGCGAGCTTGTCATGGCCAATGCCGGCCACATGCATCCGCTGCAGAAAACCCGCAGCGGCAGTGGCGAACTTGATATTGATGGCAGTATCGCACTGGGCTTGATGGAGGATGTCGAATACCCCAATGTGATACACAGGCTGCCGCCACACACCAGCCTGCTGATGTATACCGACGGCATTTCGGAGGCGTTCAATCCTGCTCGCGAGCAATACAGCGAAGAACGCCTGCTGGGATTTGTCGCGCAGGCAAAAGAACTGTCGGCAGATGCCCTGGCCACTGCCGTACTTTCAGACGTGGAAAAATTTGTCGCTGGCGCCGAGCAATCAGACGACATAACACTGATGGTCATCCATTATGGCAGTTAAAGAACAGGTCATAAAACCGAGGCATATTCGCTTGAGCAACAAGAGTGGCGAATGCATCCGGCTGTACGAGTTTCTTGCTGACAGCTTCGAGCATTTACCCGTCAACAAGGAATTCAGGCACGATCTGAAACTGGTTTCTGAAGAGCTGCTGGCAAACATCATCAACCACGGCTATGAAGATAGTACCGAGGGACATATCGATATCGAGCTCGCTGCCGATGAGCACAGTGTATATATGACCTTTACCGATAGTGCCAGGGCCTTCAACCCGCTGGAGCGCAATCACCCCGATATACTCAATGACCTGGCAGAAGGCGGCATGGGATTGCTGCTGGTTAAATCACTTACTGATGAACAGCGCTACAAACGTGATAACAACCATAATGTATTAACCGTCACAAAGAACTATAATACGTAAAAAATATAATAACCGGAGATACTGGCATGCCTCTTGTCATAGAAATTCACGCGGAACCCAATGAAGGCAAACGTATATCGCTCGCGGGCAGTCTTGATACCGATACTGCATCCCAGCTGCAGGACAAGAT
>JASFVM010000074.1:0-9858 GCA_050049835.1 Gammaproteobacteria bacterium | reverse complement strand
GCATAGAGACGTGGATTATGCACATCGATAAACACCACCTCCTTGTCGTACAGGATCTTTGCTTCTTCTACTGAAGTGGTAATGGAGCCCTCGACGACCTCGGGTGAACCGTATTCTGTGTGCGCCCGAATCGAAAAAAAAATGAGCCATACGAACAATACAGCGCCACTTGTTATTGTTTCTTGAGTATATTTACGCATGACATTCACCTTTTCGTTCTGAAGAGAGCGTCAGGCATTGATTTTACACACTGATTGAAGAAAATATTTCCTGTCAGTGTCATTATCACTTATTATGATTCGTAACAGGTCAAGCTTATTCAACGGGAGCCCGCACCATGATCACAAGAGCAGCCATTACCTTCATCTCGCTTGTGTTTGCATTGAATGCAGGCGCTGAAATCATCACCAAGGAAATCAGTTACAAGCAGGGCGACACCGTCATGAAGGGCCTGGTGGCCTATGATGATGCAATCGAAGGCAAGCGTCCCGGTGTTCTTGTTGTTCACGAATGGTGGGGACACAATGCCTATGCACGCAAGCGAGCACGCATGCTGGCTGAACTCGGTTATACCGCGTTGGCTGTCGACATGTACGGTGACGGCAAGACCGCTGATCATCCTGAAGATGCAGGCAAATTCTCTAAAGCTGTTGGCGGCAACCTGCCGCTGGCGAAAGCGCGCTTTGACGCTGCCGTCGAAACCCTGAAGCAACAGGATACAGTTGAGCCTGACCAGCTCGCCGCAATAGGTTACTGCTTTGGTGGCGGAATTCTGTTGAACATGGCACGTCTCGGCACTGATATCGATGGCGTCGTCAGCTACCATGGCAGCCTCGCAACCAGCAACCCTGCGGAAAAAGGTGATATCAAAACCCGCATCCTGGTGTTTAATGGCGCTGATGATCCGTTTGTCAAAGCGGAACAAATCGAGGCTTTCAAACAGGAAATGGAAGCAGCGGGCGCGGATTACAGGTTCGTCAATTACCCGGGGGCAAAGCACAGTTTTACCAATCCCGGTGCTGACACTTACGGAAAGAAATTCAACCTGCCGCTGGCATACAACGAAGAGGCCGACCGGGACTCATGGCAGCAGACCCAGGTGTTCTTCAAGGAAATTTTCGGCGAATAGTATATTTAACCGCAGAGGCGCAGAGACACGAAGCAAGCCATTTATAGTTAAAAACCTTACTCACCACAGAGGCACAGAGACACAGAGGATTTTTTGCAGTTACTGGTACTATTCGAATCAATACACGATCCGAAATCTGTATTCCGGGTTTTTGTTTTTAACCACAAAATGCTTTTCTCTGTGCTCTCCGTGTCTCTGTGGTGAAAAAAGTTTTTAGCAAGTGTACTGGATAAAGCAGAGCGTAATCCGGGTTTGGATCCAGACAGGAAGATCCCGGATTCCGCGTTGCTGCATCCGGGCTACGTGCATAGTTTTCACATTCGCGTCCATTTGCGTTTATTTGCGGACTGATAACCTCTGAGCCCTCTGTGTTCTCTGTGTCTTCAGCAAATAGTATTTTTAACCGCAGAGGTGCAGAGACACGAAGTAAGGCATTTATAGTTAAAAACCTTACTCACCACAGAGACACAGAGACACAGAGACACAGAGGATTTTTGTAGTTACTGTTACTATTTGAATCAATACACAATCCGAAATCTGTATTCCGGGTTTTTGTTTTTAACCACAAAATGCTTTTCTCTGTGCTCTCCGTGTCTCTGTGGTGAAAAAAGTTTTTAGCAAGTGTACTGGATAAAGCAGAGCGTAATCCGGGTTTGGATCCAGACAGGAAGATCCCGGATTCCGCGTTGCTGCATCCGGGCTACGTGCTGGTACTATTTGAATCAAGACACCATCCGATATTTGTATTCCGGGTTTTTGTTTTTAACCACAAAATGCTTTTCTCTGTGCTCTCCGTGTCTCTGTGGTGAAAAATAATTCAGGCGGCAGAGCCGACCCAGAACGACGTATCCTTCTGCAGGAACTCTTCCCAGGACATATAATGCGTACCATCACATGAGAATGTCAGGCTGATCATACCGTTAAAAATGTTTATCGATGCCGAACGCAGGTAAAGTGTCTCATCGGCAAAGCGCAGACTGGTCATACCGCGTAATATTGAACCGATATTTTTTTTCGGTATCAAGGCATCATCCGGGTAGGGAGATGCGGGGTAGAGCATGCAGATATCAGGATCGCTCAGTGCCTCTGCATCCAGGATACGATAGCGAAAAGGATCGTCAATAAACCAGATCGTGGCACGACTGCTGGAAAAATGGATCACGCCCTGGAACATGCCACGATCGGTGATCAGTTCCTGGATGATGGCGCGTGCCGTATCAATGTTTTTATCCATCAGGCTTTCAACACGGCATTGCATGAATACCGAACCGCGTATGGCGGGGTCGCCTTTTATCTGCCGCCAGTCATGCGACTCCTCGTAAACTTCCGAGGTAACCGGCAGATCGCGCAAGTCAAAATCAGCCCCGATATACCCCAGCACTTCTTCGCCACGCTTTACTACCTGCAAGGCTGTTAACGAAGGCCTGTTGGCGCGCAAACTGAGGTAGGCATCTGACAGCAAAAAGCCCCAGGAAGGCACACCTTCGCGCATGTATGGCCTGTCGGAGCGATCACGCCCGAAATGCTCGGGCATCAGGCCGGATTTGCTGACGTTATCACTGATCTGGACACCACTGTTATCAAGTGCATACAGGAATATACAATGCGGCACTTGTGACAGATTATCAGTAAGAATGATATCCATTTCTTCACGCTCTCCCCATACAGATTCACACTGCCTGGCTATATGCGCCAGCGGCTCTGATAACAACTGCGCAAGGGCGACTCTCTGATTGTGTACTGCTTCTTTCCAGGTATCTTTCATGGTGATGAATTAGTAGGGTATCAAAGTGATTTTATTCAATCTCTGTTGCAAAGACATTACATTTTCGGATAAAAGCCTGGTTTATACAGCAGACCGCCGCCGTGATAATCGCTGATTACAAGCTGAACAATATATCCACATCTGAGTCTACGGAATACATCAAAAAATATATCGTGTGCAGCCAGTGCCAACACTGAATTCCATAGATATTTATCTATGCTGACCATAAGAAATTTTGATTATTACATTTCAGGACTGTCACTATACTACAGCTATACCTGACTAATTTACTCAGGATTTAATAAGTGTATTAAAATATGCTTTTTGACTAATAATATCAGTGTCTTAGAAGACCCTTACTTTGAACTTGATCAGCCAGGAGATGTATAATGATAAACAATGAAACGACATTGTCACAGGCCACAATGGCAACATCTAATTTTCATGCTGACCAACTCAGCGTGAGAAAAGCTTTCTATGACCAGGTGAGATCTGATTTTCTTCAGCAGTCAGCAAAATACCTGCGCACTAGTTTAAACAAGAACCGGCTCTGGTCCTGTTACAGTAATAACGCCGATGTTGAGAACTGAAACCACGTGGGAACTGTTATGTTTCTGAAATGGATAGACAATCTGGGCAACAAGGCCTTTAAAGCCGTCAAATGGTTTTTGACAACGATGTCTGCGATGCTGACATCAGGATTGATAATCATTCTCGAAAGCTGATTGCCCGATAGCAGAAACTTTCCAGCAAGGCCGGTGGCAATCACCGGCCTTTTTTTATCGACCGGGAGCGCGTGCCATTCACTTGCAGCCAGCACGGATCAATGACATTCATCGTAATCAGTGTTAAAAACGCGCATCGATTAAAAGGTAACCAAAATGTCAATGAATGAGGCCGATCTGAAAACGCTGTTGAAAGCACTTGCCTTCGCCGCACACAAGCACAAGGACCAGCGTCGCAGAGACGTTGATGCCTCGCCATATATCAATCATCCGATTTCACTTGCAGACATCCTGTGTAACGAAGGACACATCACCGACATTGAGACCATATGCGCCGCATTGCTGCATGATACAGTTGAAGATACGGAAACGACAGCGGAAGAACTTGAACACGAGTTTGGCAAAACCATCAGCAATATCGTTATGGATGTAACAGACGACAAGGCGCTGCCAAAAGCTGCACGCAAACAGGCACAAATCGATCATGCGGCACATATATCAGAAAAAGCGAAACTGGTAAAACTGGCTGACAAGATCAGCAACCTGCGTGACGTTCTCGATAATGCTCCGGCAGACTGGCCACTCGAACGCAGACAGCAATACTTTGACTGGGCGTACAAGGTAATAGAACAGATCCGGGGCACACATACCGGGCTGGAGACATTATTTGATGAAATTTATGCACAAAGACCTGTTTAGTACTATCGGCATGCCGATATTTGCAGTCCCCGTTACCATTCTTTTCCTTGTTATAAGCGCCTGCACCAGCCAGCAGTATTATGAGGGTTTGAAGGCCGGCCACCGGGCAAACTGCCTGGAATATCCCGAAGCAGAATACAAGGATTGTATCGAAGAGGCAGATACCGGTTTTGAGGAATACAAAAACCAGCGTGAAGAAGTTATCGGTAACTAGACCTGTTTAATATAAGATCCGGGTTTGTTTACTGCCTATGGCAGATGCTATTAATCAACGGAGTCACCGCATGAAAGTAAAGGTACAGGACCTGATGAGCAAGAATGTGATTACTGCTCAGCCACATCAGACAGTGGCAGCGATCAAGGAAAAGATGGCCAAACATAAGCTGAACAGCATACCCGTGGTATCTACCGATAAAGAGCCGGTAGGTGTCGTTTCTGCTGCAGACATCGTGGTGGTAGAAAAGGCCGGTCTGCCCGTTTCACAAATCATGACAGACAAGGTATATACCGTTCCCGGATATGATGATGTCTCGGTTGCGGCACGCATTATGCGTAATCATAAAATCCACCACCTGATGGTGACCAAAGACAAGGCACTGGTAGGCATAATAAGCTCGTTCGACCTGTTGAAGCTTGTAGAAGGTCATCGTTTCGAAATGAAAAATAAAGCCACACCCGGAACAAAAGGCAAGGGCAAACGTGCCAGGGCCGAGCTCGATCAACAGTAACCCCGTTTCTCTCGCAGCACTGCAAGGATCACACAGGACATCAATATCTGTCGGCTTTGCCCGATAAAATAACACCTGGTTCGGGTAAACCTGTCCACTGCTCACAGTAATCTAGTCAAGATATCGCTGTTGCCATTCCAGGTATCTCTGATGCACATAATCGGCAAAAGCGCGTTTGTCGGTAAATTGTGCCGGGCTGATCGCGTCATAGACATAGTAATTCGCCCTGTTATTGGGTGCCGTCATAAAATGCCAGAACTTGTCGAGCAGGGTGTGGGGGTCGTGCCATTCAAAGGTCTCCTGCGCCTCATAATGCAGAAACAGCGGCAGTATCGGGATACCCGTCCTGATTGAAATATCGAATGCGCCGGTCTGAAAACCGGAATATATTCGACGACCCTTGCAACCCCCTTCCGGAAAGACGGCGATATTGCGCCCATTCTCGACTGCCTGCGTGAGCGCCTCAAGCGCCGCATGGCGGGAATCAGGATCGTCACGCTTGACGTAAATCGTCCCGGATCTGTCACTGATCCGCCCGATGAAATACCAGTTTCTGACACCCTTTTTTGCTAATGGATAGATATCAAACAGCGCCGGTATGGCAAAATCTTCCAATGCTGAAGGGTGGTTCGATATCAGTATGTACTGCGGGGGAAGAGGGTTGATATTTTTTTGATGCAAGCGCAAGTCAATACCCAGTGCCCGCACAAACATCCTGCACCAGAGGCGCGATAACTCGTGATAATAGCGACCGTTGAGTGACCGGGGCAGCCACGACAAAGTATACAACAGCAGGGTGAAAAATGAGGTTTCCAGCCAGCACCACAGCAACCACAGCCACTTTGCGATAAATCTGAGCATGATTATTATTGATAAAGGTTACCGTTATTGATATCCATGATATTAAGATAGGGCAAAAGTCAGTGAATTGAAAATGAACTACAGACAATTTATAGACAGCCTGCAGCAGAGCCATTGCCCGGATCCACTCGAACCCTGTTTACAGGCATTGTGGCATGACGCAGCAGGTGACTGGAACAAGGCACATGAAATTGTGCAGCAACTGGATGAACCCGTGGCAGCGCGTATCCATGCCTACCTGCATCGCAAGGAAGGTGATGACTGGAACGCGAGGTACTGGCACCGTCAGGCAGGCACGACTTATCCTGAACACCTGAGCCTGGAACAGGAGTGGCAGTCACTCGCCAGGCTGTTTTTCGAAGAATAGATATTAACAACCTGATTGCGGAAATTTCATGCTTCTGAAATTACAACAAATTGCACGCAGCCGATGGTACTGGCTGTTCATGGCGTTCCTGGGCATATCCTTTATAGCCGTTGCCCTTTATTACCAGTATGTACTCGAAGAACTGCCCTGTGTCCTCTGTATCCAGACACGCATCTGGTTTTCGTGCCTGGTTATCGTCGCATTGATCGCATTCCTCGTTTACAACAGGGCAATCAGCCTTGTTTCCCATTTTCTGACTATTGTGATTTTTGCGGGCTTGCTCGAACGCGCATACCAGCTACTCGGTACCGAACGGGGTTTTATATTCAGCGACTGCGGGTTTGATACAGGCCTGCCCGCCTGGCTGGCACTGGAGCAGTGGTTTCCCGCCATGTTTCGGGTTGAAGCCTCGTGTGGCTACACTCCGGTACTGGCATTTGGTATCACCATGGCGGAAGCGCTCATCGTATTGTCAGCCGCTTTATTATTAATTAGTCTTATGCTTACGACGGCGTCCTTCCTGAGACAGGATTATTAAAATAAACAGTTCCAGTTTCGGCTTGTTCCTGGGCCCTGCAGTATTTGTATTGCTGCAGATGATGCCTGTGTTTCCATCTGCAGGTGTCGCCAATATGGCCTCAGTCGCAGGCCTGATGGTGGTCTGGTGGATAACGGAAGCATTACCACTGGCCGCTACCGCACTGTTACCACTGGTGCTCTTTCCCTTGCTCGGTATCACATCAGGGAAGGAAACGGCCGCGGTATACATGAATTCAACGATTTTCCTGTTCATCGGCGGCTTTGTTCTCGCATTGTCAATGCAACGCTGGAATTTACATACACGTATCGCATTGCGCGTGATCAGCTGGTTCCACGGCAGCGCCATGCTGATGGTGCTCGGCTTTATGGCAACCAGTGCTTTCCTGTCGATGTGGATTTCAAATACGGCCACAGCAACCATGCTGTTGCCTATCGGTCTCGCTGTGTATGCTCGTGCCTCAGAACAGTTAAGCGCTCGTGACAAACAGAATTTACTGACTGCATTAATGCTCGGTATTGCTTACTCGTGCTCGATTGGAGGAACCGCCACACTTATCGGCACACCACCAAACCTTGCGATGCAGCGGATTTTCCTCATAACCTTTCCGGGCGCTCCTGATATCACTTTCGCCAGGTGGCTGCTGTTCGCGTTACCGTTGTCTTTTACACTGCTGCTCATGGCATGGCTGGTGATTGCATATCGCTACACGGGCAAAGGTTTTGCGGCCCTGCAGTTTTCAACCAGTGAAATTGGTGAGATGTCAAACAGACCAATGAGCTATGAAGAGAAAGCCGTTGCTGCCGTATTTTCACTGACAGCTCTTTGCTGGATGTTCCGCCAGGATATCGTCATTGGCGACCTGACCGTACCAGGCTGGTCAAACCTGCTGGACAACGCCAGCCTGATAAATGACGGCACAGTCGCAATTGTGGCCGCGATGTTATTGTTTATAATCCCTGCAAAAAATAAACAGAATTTCACGCGTATTGCCGACAGCGAAACAATTAGCAACCTGCCCTGGAATATTGTTCTGCTGTTTGGCGGTGGCTTTGCACTGGCGAAGGGCTTCGCGGTCAGTGGCCTGTCAGGCTATATCGGTGAAAAGTTTATCGGCATGCAGGATCTTGACCCGATGGCACTGGTCGCAGGTATATCGGCCACTGTTGTCTTCCTGACCGAAGTGACTTCCAATACAGCAACCTCGCAAATCCTGCTGCCAGTGGTCGCATCCGTTGCCCGGCAAATCGAAATCAATCCCTTGTTTCTGATGCTGCCTGTTACTCTGTCGGCATCGATGGCATTCATGATGCCGGTCGCGACGCCACCAAACGCAATCGTATTTGCTTCAGGCCAGCTGCGCATACGCGACATGATAAAAACAGGTTTGATCATAAACCTGATGGCGATCATTATGATCACCTTACAAACCTGGTTTATCGGCACAGCCGTATTCGGTATCGATATAACAACAATGCCGTCATGGGCGCAATGATATACTTGTTTCAAGCGCCTGAATTTACTTATATATTCGAGCCATACCCATAACTCGCCACGGCGCCAGGTACGCAGAGACAATAATATTTATGTCTGGAGTTTTAATAAAAACCATACTTCCTTTGCGCCTTGGCGCCCTGGCAAGAACAAAAAGGTTTATACGAAACCATGATAAGTAACAAGAACAGGCCAGAAGACACGATAACGGACGACTCTTCCCGCAGGCGCTTCAACGGATGGCAAGTCAGCACTTTCATCCTGCTGACTATATTAATCATCCTTGCAGCTATATGGTTGCTGAACAATGTACTGCTGCCGTCAGAATTCAAACCTGTGACCCTCGATGCCAGTGAACAACAGATTCTGGACCGCAAACTGCAGCAATTCGAGCGCTATCAATCACAGGCCGATCGCAGGGCAGCGCGTTCAAGACCCTTCACCCGCGCGGCTGACAATGACCTGACACCGCAACCGTACTCGGAAGAAGGCGCCAGCCGCGAGATTCGTCTGAGTGAAAAAGAGCTCAATGCATTGCTGGCAAAAAACACCGACCTCGCCACACGTCTCGCAATAGACCTGTCTGATAATCTGGCAAGCGCCATACTGCTGGTGCACCTTGATGAAGAGTTCCCGTTGCTTGGCGGTAATACCGTTAAACTGACGGCCGGTGCCGAACTGGCATATACCAACGGCAAACCGATAGTGAAATTAAAAGGCATCAGTATCTGGGGCGTACCGCTACCGAACGCATGGCTCGGCGGCATCAAGAACATTGACCTGATTGAAGAGTTTGGTCAGGAGCCTGGATTCTGGCAGGCTTTTGCCGATGGTGTTGAAGCCATCGAGGTCAAACAGGGCAACCTGTTGATCAAACTGAAAGAATAGTCCGCAACACCACCTCTGCACGGTCACCACGTCAGCCTTTCCTTGCTGCACTGAAGCCGGCGCAGGCAACTCTAAAGACTGACCTGAAGTTCCGTTTTCCCGGTCTTATTGACTGCCAAGCGTTTGGCGCATTAAGTCAAGTTTAATAATCCGGCCGGCGCTATTCTTTAACCACATTAGCGAAGTATCTCTGGTTTTTACAGTTTGAAGAGGTGCACAGTGGCACGGAATTTACAACCGAAATACTGCGCATGCGGTTGCGGAGGCATCAGCAGGAATAAATGGTTGCCAGGCCATGACCAGAAATTGCGCGCAGCGATAGAACATGAAGTCGGCGGCCTGATTGAACTCAGACGCATTATAGAAGAACGCCTTCATCGTCGTATCAATTTGAATCATGAACTGCACAGCAGGGGACATTTTCACCCGCAGTAAGCGATAGCTTGCAGGAAGCTGGTTGAATAGTCACACAGAGGAGATCATTATGACACATTCGACAGAAGCATCACGTCATAACGTTTATGTTATTGAGCTGGACAAGGAAGTTTTGCAATTTGATGAATTTCTCAAAGCCAATCCCAAGTACAAGAAAGGCATGCCGTGCCTTTTCGTCGGCGAAACCCGCCATACACCACAAAAACGCTTTAACTATCATCTTGTAGGT
>JASFVM010000354.1:0-3113 GCA_050049835.1 Gammaproteobacteria bacterium | reverse complement strand
TACTGCTGGTGACACCCTCTGCAGACTTCTTCGCTGAGCCCCACGTCGATGGCCTGATTGGTTATGGCAAGGTTTTTCATGCTGCCGGTGTCAGCTGGACCGTAAGCTCGAAGGCTTCTGAAGCGGCCAATTTCGGCCTTTTCATCGGTAACTACGAAAATATGCGCGAGATCTCCCTGCGTATTCGTGAAGCCGCCAAGGAGCTTGGCGTGAAACGCATCATCTTCGGTGAATGTGGTCACGCATGGCGTGTTGCCTACAGCTTCCTGAACACCCTCGCCGGCCCATGGGACTTCCTTGATCCGAACTACCCGGTGCCGCAGCATATTCTCGATTTTACATCAGACTGCCTCGATCGCGGCATTCTGAACATCGACAAGTCTGAAAACGACTGGATGACACTGACTTTCCATGATTCATGCAACGTGGCCCGTGCATCACGCATCGGTTCAGAACCTGGCAGTCAGTTCACAATACCACGCAAGGTCATCAAGGCTGTTTGCAATAATTTCTACGACATGGCACCGGAAACCATCCATGACAGCACATTCTGCTGTGGTGGCGGTGGCGGCCTGTTGACCGATGACCTGATGGAATTGCGCGTCAAGGGCGCCCTTCCACGTATGGAAGCCCTGAAAAATGTCATAGCAGACAAGGGCGTCACACATATGGCTGCTATATGCGCCATCTGTAAATCACAGTTTACGAAAGTCCTGCCTTACTATGGCATGACAATGGACCAGATCGTCAGTGTTCACCAGCTGGTGAGCAACGCCATCATTCTTGAGGGTCAAGGTGATGAAGACGAAACAGAAGCTGATACGGAAGAAGCAGCATAACAACGAATTTCAAGATACTAGCCGCTAACGGTATTACAACAGGAGAACTGGCATGGCAACCTCCACTGAAGACATGAAAAACGAAAAGTTAACCTTCAGAAAGTTTAAAGATGGTGATCACGACTGGCATGACTGGTCCAGCAAGATCTTTAAAGAAGACACTTCGCACAAGTGCCCGACCTATGTGCATCGCACACCACCTTGTCAGGGAAGCTGCCCTTCAGGCGAAGACATTCGTGGCTGGCTTGATATCGTACGCGGCATCGAAACACCGCCTCAGGATGTCAGCATGCAGGAATATGCGTTCCGTCGTTCTACTGATGCGAATCCTTTCCCATCGATGATGGGTCGCGTATGCCCTGCCCCATGCCAGGACGGCTGCAACCGTAATGATGTCGAAGACTTCGTCGGCATCAATGCAGTCGAACAGTACATCGGTGACACTGCCTTCAAGGAAGGTTTCAAATTCGATAACACTGCTGAAATGACCGGCAAGAAAGTAGCCATCATCGGTGGTGGACCAGCCGGTATGGCCGCTGCCTACCAGCTGCGCCGCAGGGGCATCGCCTCAACGATTTTTGATTCCCATTCAGAACTCGGCGGTATGATGCGTTATGGCATCCCGGGCTATCGTACACCGCGCGACTTCCTCAATCACGAATGCCAGCGAATTCTCGATATGGGCCACATTGATACCCGTATGAACACTCACGTTGGCAAAGATGTCAGCGTTGAAGAACTGGAAAAGGAATACGATGCAATCCTGTGGGCGATCGGCTGCTGGACAGGCCGTGACCTGCCGCTGGAAGGCTGGTCAGAAACCCCTAACTGCGTATCAGCAGTCCAGTTCCTGGAGCAGTTCAACAAGGGTGAAATGAAGTACACTGCCAACAAGGTTCTGTGTATCGGTGGTGGTGATACCTCTATCGACGTTGTTTCTGTTTCACGTCGTATCGGTACGTTAAAGGATTACAAAGAGAATCCTGAAGATGCAGTCAACTCGGTTATAAAACATGGTGATATCGCTGACTCGGATCGTACTCCATGCGAAAACGTTACCCTGACCGCCCTGTTCAAACGCGAGGAGATGACTGCGGCTGAGCATGAAGTTGAGGATGCGCTGATCGAAGGCGTCAACATCATGAATGAAGTGATGCCTGTCGAAATTATCCGCAATGACGAAGGCCGCGCAACCGGCATGAAGTTTGTCGACTGCAAATGGGAAAACAATGCACCCGTCGCTGTTGAAGGCGGCAAGGAATACACTGTTGAAGCAGACCTCATCGTTGCTGCGATCGGTCAGAGCGGCAACATGGAAGGAATTGAAGATTACAACAATGGCCGTAACCTGATTGATTCAGACAACGTATTCCGCGTACCGGGCAAGGAAAACCACTTTGTCTGTGGCGATATCGTCCGTCCTCATCTGCTGACAACCGCTATTGGTCAGGCTTATATCGTTTCTGACACGATTGTCAACCATTTCAACAACATTGAAGTCAAGAAGCGCCCCAAGGTTGACGTTCACCATTTCAACCTGGTTGAGAAACTGACTGAGGCCGGCCTTGCTGTTGATAGCTATAGCTCAAACGACTATCACGAAGATGACCAACGCGGTACTGACAGGCAGACCTATGCGATTCACAACTACGAAGACCGCTCCAAGCAGGAGATCATATCTACTGATCACCTGTTCCTGGGCCATTTCCAGTACACACCACGTGTTCTGCGTGACACCGACGTACCCAGCTCAGATGAGGTACTGGGTCACTTCACGGAACGGCAGACAAGCCTGACTGAAGAGCAGGCTGTTGCTGAAGCCAATCGCTGCATGAGCTGCGGCATGTGCTTCGAATGCGACAACTGCGTAATTTACTGCCCTCAGGACGCCGTCTTCCGCGTGAAGAAGGATCAGCAGACAACAGGGCGCTATGTTGATACTAACTACGACAGGTGTATCGGTTGCCACATATGTGCTGATGTATGCCCGACCGGTTATATCGACATGGCACTCGGTGAATAACATATAACAGCCGTATAGACCAACAAGGTTGAAATCATGATAAACCGCTTTCTGCGAACCACATTAATCCTGGCAGGATTTGCACTGCTGGTCCCGGCAACGGGGTCAGCAGAAACACCCTTGCCTGTTATTCATGAACCTGAAGGTGAAGGCATTAAATGCGTTGAACCTGAAGAAGTCATGCGCAGAGACCACATGAATTTCATCCTGCATCAGCGTGATAAAACCATGCACAAAGGCATCCGCACCTC
>JASFVM010000353.1:0-3119 GCA_050049835.1 Gammaproteobacteria bacterium | reverse complement strand
GCTCGACCCTGTCAAAGGTGCGATGCATTTCGAAGTCTCTCAGTCCCGTGCTGTCGAACTGATAGCTGCCGTGCAAAAAGAGCTTCCCGGTTATCTGGTACCAAGGCTGGTGCGCGAGAATCCCGGGGAAGCGTCAAAAACAGCAATTTTCACTATCTGAGCTACACTATTAGTGTTTCAGGTTAAAACAATAAAATCACAGCTATCTTGTTGTTTTTTATATAGACGGCAAGACAGTTTAACAGGGCTCGATAGTGAACTGACTGGAAATGAAATTACATATTCCCGAACAAAACGCTCCGGCTAAAGATGCGACTCCCAATCATCCGCGCAAGCTGAAAAAATGGCTGGCTGAGTTGCCGCATGCCAACATGGGCGAAATGACACGACAGATTTTCAATGCTATTCGTGATCTGAACCGACAGACCATGCCTAACAAATATCGCATGGAGAATATGGAGCAGTTACGTGAACCGGTGCGTAACATATTCAACAACCTTGAAAAGTATTTCATCAACCGTACCTTGCCACTGCCGGAAAGAAGCCAGAAAATCGTCAATCTGAATCAGGCTTTGCTGCAGGAAGTTTCCTATGGCTACAAGATTATCGCCTATGAAGCTGCCAACGGTATTGATAAAAAAGTTGACGCCAGGATGCAGAATATGGCGATCCTGCGCGCAATGCGTTACATGTCAGAACTGCTGTTAAGGGCCAGCGAAATTTATGAACCCTACCCGCCCGGTACCTGGCATGACCTGCATCAGATGTACAGTTATTCCGAACAGAAGGGATTTCATAACAAGCCCGTGCCTGATCCCGAATACCCGCACAAGAAGGCCACGATTGAAGATTTTTACAAGCAGGCCATGCTGTTCGCACTGGCCCGCCCGATTGCACTTAGACAAAGCGACTCGGAACGTGTGTATAAAAAGCTCGCTGAATGGGCGCAACTGACACACCTTGGCAATGAAGCACTGGAGAACCAGGTTAACAGGTTCTTTTGCGCCAGGGTCGACCAGGACCGCCCCCCGAACTACCTTTCGATGAAAGACTGCAAAGGCTCACCCGATATTCGTACTTTGGAAACATCGCAGCTTGTCGATACCATACGCAAGGAAATCAGGGTTGTTGAAAGCAATAATGACAAGCTTGCTGTCGGAGATCAGCTGTCGGCAGAAACCTTGCAGGTACTGGAGATGTCCTGGGGCGTCTGCGCCAAGCGCAGATTTTCACGCGCTGATAAAGGCGGGCGTATTAAAGCGGCCATAGGTCTGGTCAATGCCGCCAGGGAAATCGCCGGCGAGGTAACCGAGGATGACGACAAGCCGGCGGAGGAAGTTATGCCTGGCAAACGCAGCCAGCTGAATATTTCACTTGAAGCCATACCTGAAGATCTGAGCCCGGGCAGATCAAAGATCAATGCTGCTCACTTAAAGCTCCATGAACTGGGTGGCGATACAGACGGTGCCTGGGACCTTGTTGCCAAAGGCAGAGCGTTGACCGAAGCGTATGAGCGGGAAAGACAGTTTCTGGAAGAGGTGCAACTCGGCTTGCATAAAGAGCGAGACAAGCACTGGGAGATCGTCAATGTCAGCGCCGGTGGTTTTTGTCTGCGCTGGAATGCCGATACCTCATCCAGGGCACAGGTTGGTGAACTGATCGCATTACGTGATAAAGAGCCTGATGGCAGCGATGCCTGGCGCATAGGTGTGATTCGCTGGATGCAGTATATACGGGAAAGCGGTCTCGAAATCGGTGTACAGCTATTGTCACCCAAAGTCCTGTCGGCTTCAGCTCAACGCAGCAACAGACCGCAGGAAGAACCTTTTGAATGCCTGATGCTGCCTGGCATAAAACCGCTGAACCAGCCACCCAGTGTCCTGTTACCTGCTCATGCTTTCAGAAGCGGAAACGACCTGAAAATCAGGATCAATGAACGTGAGATTGAAATAAGGCTTGGCTCGGTAAAAGATCACACGGGCTCATTTACCCAGTTCCAGTATACATCTCAGGATGAAGTGGAAAATATCGAACAGCAAGAGAAAAAGAAAGCGCGCGCAAAAAACAGAGACAATTTTGACGAAATATGGTCATCACTGTAACCAGCAGAAATTACTATGTCATTAAATGCACTGGCCGTTGAGGCACCAAAGGAAACTTTTGTGGAAGAGAAGAAAATCAATCTCATAGTTATCGATGATACCTTCGATACAGAAGAAAGGATTGTCAGCACACTACGCAATGATGGCTATGCCGCCAGGTCAACACGTGTTGAAGACGCGGAAGACCTGCTTGAGGCGATCAACAAGAAAGTACCTGACCTTGTTTTGTACACAAAAGGCATGGAACTGATATCGCTGAAAGAGACATGTGACTGCATTAAGCAGAATCTTAATGGCGCCCCGGTACCGGTTATTGCTGTTCAGAAAAACAGTAGCGACGCACCGCCCGCGGAAGCAATGAGGGATGGTGCAGCCGACCTCTCCTCCTATAACGATATGGACCATCTGCGCCTGGTTATCAATCGAGAAATCAAGGCCTTACGCAACTGGCGTCAAATGCATAAACTCGAGACAGCGATGGGTGAATCAGAGCGTCGTTGCGCTTCCCTGCTCGACAGTTCACGTGATGCCATTGCCTATGTCCATGAAGGCATGCATGTCTATTCGAATGCCTCCTACCTTGACTTGTTTGGCCTGCAGCAATCCGATGAGCTGGAAGGCATGCCTATACTGGATATGGTTGCACCGGATAACAGGGACAGCTTCAAATCATTCCTGCGCGACTATTTGCAAAAAGACACAACAACAGAAGTCCACAAAACGCATCTGCAAAAACCCGACGGCATGGCATTCGAAGGTGAAATGGAATTCTCACCCGCCAGCATTGAAGGTGAACCGTGCATTCAGGTCATCATTCGTAAAGAAGATGCCAATACTGAAGCACTGGAAGAAAGGCTGAAAGAACTCAGCCAGAAAGACCAGCTGACGGGACTATATAACAGACAATACTGCCTGGACAAACTGGAAGCCACAATTTCCGAATGCGAGTCAGAAGAGTGTACGGCCGCATTGATGGAAATCAAACTGGACAATTTCGAAGATATCAAAAGTCGTATT